>JAUHYN010000185.1 GCA_030426505.1 bacterium
CGGTGGTCAGCGGCATCATCACCGAGCAGTTCCAGACGCCGCTCTCGCACATCAACGTGCTGTCGAAGAACCGCGGCACGCCGAACATGGCGCTGCGCGGCGCGTACGAAGACGCCGCGCTGCGCGCGCTCGACGGGCAGTGGGTGCGCCTCGAGGTCACGCCGACCGCGTACACCGTCGAGCCCGCGACGCTCGAGGACTACGAGGCGTGGTGGGCGATGAACCGTCCGGCCGCGGTGCAGGTGCCCGGGCTCGACCGCGACGCGACCGGCCTCGTCGACATCGAGGACGTCGTGGACCTCGACGGCGGCGCCTCGCTCTTCGACGCCGTGAAGGCCGCGACGCGCGCGTTCGGCGGCAAGGCCGCGCACTTCTCCGCGATGACGAACATCGAGGGGCTCCCGTACCCGCCGGGCTTCTCGGTGCCGGTCTCGTACTACCTCGACTTCATGGACGGCAACGGCTTCACCGCGCGCGTGGAGGCGCTCCTCGCGGACGAGGCGTTCGTCTCGGATCCGGCGGTGCGCGACGCCGCGCTCGCGTCGCTCCGCGAAGACATGCAGGCGGCGCCCCTCGACGCCGCGTTCGAACGGCTCCTCGTCGACAAGCTGAACGCCGACTTCCCGGGGACGCGGATGCGCTTCCGCTCCAGCACCAACGCCGAGGACCTCGACGGCTTCACCGGCGCGGGGCTCTACACCTCGAAGAGCGGCGACCCGAACGACCCCGAGCGCCCGGTCGCCGACGCGGTGCGCGAGGTCTGGGCGAGCGTTTGGCTGTTCCGCGCGTTCGAGGAGCGCAGCTACCGCAGCATCGATCACCTCTCCGTCGCGATGGCGCTGCTCGTCCACCGCTCGTTCCCGGACGAAGAAGCGAACGGCGTCGCGCTCACGAACAACCCCTTCGATCCGAGCGGGCTCGACCCGGCGTTCTACGTGAACGTGCAGCGCGGCGACATCTCCGTGGTGCAGCCGCCGCCGGGGATCTCGGCCGACGCGTTCCTCTACTACTTCGACCGCGCCGACCAGCCGCAGACGTTCGTCACGCGCTCCAACATCACGGTCGGCGGCGCGCCGGTGCTCACGCGCGCGCAGACGTTCGAGTTGGGCCAGGCGCTCGCGCGCATCCGAGAGTTCTTCTCCGTCGCGTACGGCGGCGAGGCGTGGTGGGCGATGGACGTCGAGTTCAAGTTCGACGGCGAGGTCGGCGAGGAGCCGAAGCTCTACGTGAAGCAGGCGAGGCCGTACCAATGAGGCGCTGGGCGGCGATCGCGCTCGTGCTCTTCGGGTGCTCGGGCGGGAGCGACGACGGAGACGACACCACGGTGTCGCGCGACGGCGGGACGGCGATCGCGGGCGCCTACGCGACCTGCGCGGATGACGCACGCGTCGGCCAGCTCGTGCTCGAACTCCGCGCTTCGTTCACTTCGGTGCAGGGCGCGGTGACGGACGGCGTGCGACCGATCGACGTCCCGGTGGTGGACCGGGAGGCGGGCGACTGCCGGCTCGTCTCGCCGCCGACGCTGTTCTGCGATCCCGCCTGCGGCGCGGGGACGACGTGCTCGGCGAGCGGCCAGTGCGTCGCGTTGCCGTCGAACCAGGACGTCGGCGAGGTCACGATCACCGGGCTGACCGCGCCCGTCACGATGACGGCGCGCGCGCCGGTGTACTTCTACAACTTCCTCGGCGACCTCCCGCACCCCGCGTTCGCGCACGGCGACGCGATCGGGATGAGCGCGACGATGGGCCCGTCGATCGCGACGGTCGGGGTCGCGGCGTTGGAGGTGACGACGTCGAGCCTCGCGGTCGCGCGTGACGTGCCGTCGACGCTCGAGTGGACGCCCGCCGCCGCGGACGACGGCGTGCGGATGGAGGTCGAGCTGTCCATCGCCAACCACGGCGGGACGCCGGGGCGGATCCTCTGCACCACCGACGACTCGGGGGCCTTCACGATCCCGGTGGAGCTCACCAACGCGCTCCTCGACCGCGGCTTCTCCGGCTTCCCGTCGGTGACGCTGACACGCCAGGGCGCGGGGACCGGGGACACCGCGAACGGGTGCGTCGAGTTGATCGCGCGCTCCGAGGTGGTGGTCCCGATCGAGATCCCGGGGCTCACCTCCTGTTCGACCGATGACGACTGTCGGGGGGCCGAGACCTGCCAGCCCGATCTCACCTGCGGATGAAAGGCTCGAAAGTCATGAAGCGAATCGCGCTCACCTCCGTCCTCCTCGCCGCCGCGTGCAGCGGCGAAGAGGCCGGGTTCCTCGAAGATCCCGACGGGAGCACGCGCATCCGACGCGACGGCGGCCCGGGCGCGGTGCGCGACGGTGGCCCCGGTGCGGTGCGCGACGGCGGCCCAGGCGCAGCGCGCGACGCCGGCCCGCGCGACAGCGGCGCCCCGCGCGACGGCGGGAGCGGCCCCCTCGCCGACTGGTGTACCGGCCAGCCGGGGACGTTCTCGTTCTTCGTCACGAGCATGAACGCGCTGTGGGCGCTCTCCGGCGACCCGATCGACGACTGGTCCGGCGGCTTCGGCGGGGACTTCGGCGGCATCGAGGGCGCCGACGCGATCTGTCAGAGCATCGCGGCCGCCACCGGCAACGGCGACGTCACCTGGCGCGCGTTCCTCAGCGCGACCGACGACGGCAGCGGCAACCCGGTCCACGCGATCGAGCGCATCGGGACCGGCCCGTGGTTCGACGCGAACGGCCTGATGGTCGCGAGCGGCCCCGCGGGGTTGCTCGGCGATCGACCGGACGGTGACGCGCGGACGATCGACGATCTCCCGGACGAGTGCGGCGTCCCGATCTCGGCGCTGGGTGACGCGCACGACATCGTCACGGGATCCAACCAACAGGGCCGGCTCAACAGTACGAACATGACGACGACCTGCAACGACTGGACGTCGTCGAGCGGGAACGTCGGGAACAACATGCGCAACGGCGTGATGATCGGACACTCCTTCCCCCGCAGCGGGCGGGGCGGCCTCAACTGGATGAGCGACCACGCGACCCGCGGCTGCGGCAAGGGCGCGAACCTCCTCCAGGACGGGCCGGGCTCCGGGACCTGCATCGGGTGCTCCGGCGGCTTCGGTGGGCTGTATTGCTTTGCGGTGATCCAATGATGAAGTGGTGTGCAGTCCTCGTCCTCGCGGCCACGGCCGCGGCGTGCGGCGGCGATCCGCCGGTGACCACGACGCCCGGCGACGACCGGCTGTACCCGCTCGCGGTCGGCAACCGGTGGACGTTCCGGGTGACCGACTCGAGTGGGGTGGTGTCGACCAAGATCCAGGAGATCACGGGGATGGGCACCACGGCGGACGGCCAGGAGGCGTTCGTCACGCTCACGCGGCGCGCCGAGGACAAGGGCACGCGCTCGCTGCAGGGCTACGACGGCGACCGTATGGTGCGCTTCACCGAGCAGACGCTCGAGGGCGACAGCGTGATCTTCGACTACCGCTTCGAGCCCCCCGCGCTCCGCGTCCACTCGGGCCTCACGGAGGTCGGCGACACGTACACGGACACGCACGACAAGCTGAAGCTCGACGTGAACGGCGCGGTCCTCGAGGTCGAGCCGAAGATCCACACGTACACGGTGGAGGCGATCGAGACGATCCAGGTCCCGGCCGGTGACTTCGAGTGCGTGCGGATCGCGCGGATGAGCGAGACCACGACCGACAAGATCTACTGGTATGCGAAGGGCGTCGGGAAGGTGAAGGAGATCGGGGGGCAGACGGAGGAGCTGGCCTCCGTCGACGTCCGCACCGCGACGGTCGCGCAGTAGGCCCGAGCCCACGCGGGGCTCGGACCTCGCGGCGGTTCAGGGCGCCTGGACCGTGAGCTCTTCGACCGCGGCGGCGTCGATGTCGCCGGGCGTGAACCGCACGGGGATCGGATCGTTCACCAGCCAGCGCCGGAGCAGATCGTCGTAGTGCGGCGACGTCGGGAACGAGCTCTGGCCGCCCGGCAATTCGATCGTGCAGGACATCGCCGTCGGCGCCGCCTCGCATGCGAGGCGCATCGACGGGCCCGACCCGTGCGCGTAGTTGTCGCTGAAGCGGCCGCCCGGGTTCGCGACGTCGACCGTGTACAGGCCGCCGTCGTTGCAGAACGGGCCGTTGTTGTAGCGGGGCGTCAGCGCGCTCAACAGGTCGTACGTGAGCGTGACGGTGTGGACGCGGCCCCAGCGCCACTCGTCGGGGTCGGCGTCCAGGTTCGCGGTCAGCCACGCGCCGGCCTGGTTCATCGCGTTCACGATGACGGCGGTGCTCGTCTCGACCGTGTCGGTGGTGCTCACGTTGTCCCAGTAGGAGGCGCCGCGGAGGAGCTGGCTCGGCGACGTCATGAGCTTGATGGCCGCGTCGTCGCGCGGGTTGCGGTTCACGCCCGACGCGGCGAGCTCGTCCGAGAACGCCCCGCGCACGATGCGCGGGAACAACACGTGGAACGCGGAGCAGCCGATCGACGCGGCGGCCGTCTTCGCGTCGTTCAGCTTCGGCGAGTCCGGGAGGATGCCGTCGAGTCCGGTCGGGCATTCGAAGGTCCAGCCGGTGAGGGCGTCGCGGACGTTGGCGCCGGCGGTGTCGAGCTGCGCGGACGGATCGCTCGCGGCGGCGAGGATCACCGGGACGGTGCGCTCGGCGAGGAGCGAACGGACATCGGCCTGGATTCGCTGCATCGACTCGCGCGTGTGCGTGTTCCCGACCTCCTCGATGCGCTCGACGATCCGCTCGTGGCGGTACCCGGTCGCGACGTAGTGCTGGATGGCGTCCTGCCCGTCGTTCGTGGGGTCGCCGTCCGCGAGGTGGCCGGTCATGTCGTTGTTCGCGGTCGCGACGTAGTCGTTCGCGGGGTTGAGCGTCTGCGGGAGCTCCGCGTAGGGCACGAAGCCGGCCCACTCGGCGGTGCCGTCACCGGGGAGCGGGAGCCACGACGGGAGCTGCGCGCTGTTCCAGGGGCGGAGCGGCACGCGGTTGTACGGGAACCAGCCGATGTTGCCGCCGCGATCCGCGACGACCCAGTTCTGGCCGATCGTCGTGACGTTCTCGATCGCGGTGCGCGCCTCCTGGACCGTCGTCGCGACGAAGAGGCCGTGCAGGACGTTGAGGTCCGTGTCCGCCTCCTGGCCGGTCCACTTGATCGTGATCGCGATGCCCATGTTGGTGTCCTTCGAGACGACCGGGCCGTGGTGCGGCACGTACTCGAAGGGCTCGGTGATCGGCTGTCCGCCGAGCACGCCGAACGTGTGATCGACCGTGAGGATCGGGACCTCGTTGCCGTTGAGCATGACGGCGTCACCCGCGGTGTTGAGCGTCTCGACGTAGACGTCCGCCATGTCGAAGAACGTGGTCGTCGCGCCCCACGCGATGTCCTCGTTCTGGCCGAGGATGATGCCCGGGAGACCCGCGAAGCTCGCGCCCGCCACGTGGATGTTCCCGCCCGCGGCCTTGCTGTCGAGGCTCACGAGGTACCAGACCGAGGGCTGCGTCATGCCGAGGTGCGGGTCGTTCGCGAGGAGCGCGTAGTCGCCCTGGGTGCGTGCGTTGCCGACGACCCAGTTGTTGGAGCCGCGGCCGTCGGAGAGGACCTCGTCGCGTTCGATCAGCTTCGCGGCGCGGAGCGCGTCGCGGGCGTGGTCGAGGCGCGCGCCGACCGACTCGAAGTGCGGCACGAGGTCCGGGTTCGCGGTGCGGATGCGATCGGTGACGGTGTTGAGCTGCGGGAGGATGACGCTCGGCGAGCCCGGCGCGAGGCCGAACGTGTCGACGAACAGATCGGCGGGGAGCGTCGCGGCGAGCTCGCCGGCGCGGATCTCGTCGTCGGTCTGGTTCGTGAGGCTCTCGATGAGGGCGAGGATGCAGGCGATGCTGTCGATCTCCGTCCAGTCGGCGACGGCGCCCTCGTAGGCGAGGTACTCCGGCGGGAGCACGGCGCCGTTACGGTCGTTCCTGAGGTCGTCGATCCACGCGTTGATGCCCGCGGTGTACGCCGTGACCATCGCGCGCGAGTCGGCGTCGGAAGCGTCCCAGATCTGCTGCGCGACCGAGCCGCCGTTGCGGGTGGAGATGAAGTGGCGCGTCGAGCGATCGTTGTCGAGCGCGAGCGGGCCGAAGACTTCGGCGAGGCGCCCGGACGCGAAGCGGCGCCGGATATCCATCTGCGGGAAGCGGTGCGACGCGTGGAAGTAGCCCTCGGCCGCGAAGCAGTCGGCGTCGGTCTGGCAGCGCACGTGGAGCACGCCGTACTCATCGAACTTCACGTCGACGGGAGAGGTCAGGCCGGGGATACGGATGTCGGCGGGGCCGCCGTCTCGGGTCACGCCGCCGTCGCGCTCGGGGCCGCCGTCGCGATCGACGCCGCCGTCGCGGTCGTCGCCGCCGTCGGCTGCGGGGCCGGCGTCGCGTTCCGTCTCGCCCGCGTCGCGGGTGACGCCGGCGTCGCGGGGCGTGCCGTCGTCGCCGTCGTCGTCATCGCCGGAGCAGGCGGCGACGCCGAGGCAGAGTGCCAGTGTGAGCGTGTGGCTGAGCTTCATCGCGCAGCATGGTTCACCGCCGAGGTGGGGCGGTCAACGTGGATTGCGCGGTCACGCGCGGGCGGGGTGCGCGAAAGGCGCGGACTCGGTGCGTCGCGCGGTCACGCCGCGATCGACGCGCGGCGCCCCCGGCGCAGGCGCCGGACCGTCGGGGCGTCCGGGGTGCGGACCTCGCTCCGGTCGGACTTCGTGACGCCGATGTAGCCGATGACGGCGCAGCCGGAGCTCTCGCCGTTCAACCAGCAGTCGCACGTGAAGCTGGGCCCGAGCTCCATCGACTTCCACTCGCCGTCCTCGCAGTAGTAGGCCACGCGGTCCTGGCAGTCGCGGTCCGCGCTGTCACACGGCTCGCCGACGGTGGGGGTGGTGCCGCAGCCCACGGGGGCGAACAGCAGCGTGGCGCCGACGATCAAGCTCTTGCCTCTCATGCTCCGTCTCCTAGCGCGCGGTCCAACGTCGAGGGGACCTCGTCGTCGAGGGCCTCGAAGTACCGCGCTCTGAATGCTTCTGCAGGAGGGATGCCCACCGCCACCAACTCCGAATAGGCGGCGGGGTCCTCAAAAAGTCGAGCCTCGTCCGCCTCGACGACGTCACGGTTCCGCATCGCCTCGATCTCGCGTGCCGCGATGCGTCGGACCGCCTCGTCGCCCGGATAGTCGAGCCAGGCGCCGCCTTCCTCGCTGCGCGCGAGCGCGAGGAGCGGCGCCCCGAGGCGCCCGTGCAGGACCTCGTCCTTGGCGATGCGCCTCAGGAGGTCGCGGTAGGGGGACGGCGGCAGGACCTCGATCGAGTGTTGGATGAGCGCGAGCGCGACGACCTCACCCACGCAGTACGACGCGACGATCATCTCGAGGAGCTGCAGGTCCACGGGCGCGTCGGTGCGCGCCTGGCGCAGCTCGTCGGCGTCGAAGCGGAGGACGCCGTCCGAGCCGAGCGACCGCGCGGCCGCCATGCACAGCGCGGCGTGCTGTTGCTCCTGGACCAGCATGGTGAGTGCGAGCTCCTGCAGGTCCATCGGCGCGTTCACATCGACGAGCAACCCGTGGAAGCGCCGCACGACCATCACGCCGATGTACTCGCTCCGCGCGCGCTCTTCCCACGCTCGCCGGGCGATCGGTTGGACGCGATCGGAGAGCTGAATCGCCGGCAGCTCGGGGACCTCGATCAGGTGTCGCGACAGCGCGGGGTGCGCGGCCAGAGAGGAGCGATCGAGTTCGATCTCCAGGTGCTCCACGCTCGAGCCTCCGGCGCTCACAGGAGCCCGGCCGCCGCGAGGTTGTCGCGGATGCGGTCGCCGACGTCGCCGACGGTGGGCTCGAACGGCGCGCCGAGGATGCGGGCGTACGCGTCGAAGTAGCGCGACGCGAGGGTCACGCGGATCTCGTCGTCGAGGGCGGGCGGGGTGCCGTGGCCGGAGAAGCCGTGCTGCTCGATCAGCCAGCCGCGGAGGTTCTCCTTGTCGAGCATGCGCTGCGCGTCGCCGGCGGCGAACCGGGCCTCGTACTCCTCCGCGATCCAGTAGCGCGACGAGTCGGGCGTGTGGAGCTCGTCGATGACGTACAGCTCGCCGTCCTCGTCTTCGCCGAGCTCGTACTTGGTGTCGACGAGGATCAGGCCGCGCGCGGCGGCGCGCTCGGCGCCGCGGGCGAAGAGGCGGCGGGCGGTCTCCTCGGCGCGCTCGAGTTGGTCGGCGGTCATCAGGCCGCGCTCCACGATCTTCGCCTTGGAGATCGGCTCGTCGTGAGTGCCGATCTCGGCCTTGGTGGAGGGCGTGAAGATCGGCGCTTCGAAGCGCTGGTCCTTCTTCAGGTCGGGGGCGAAGGCGAGCTCGTAGGCGTCGGCGACGCCGGACTGGTAGTCGCGCCACAGCGAGCCGGTGATGTACTGCCGGACGATCATCTCGACCGGGTAGGCCTTCAGCTTCTTCGCGACGACGACGTTCGGATCCGGGACCGCGATGAGGTGATTCTTCGCGATGTCCTCTGTCGCGCGGAAGGCGTCGACCGCCATTCGATTGAGTATCTCTCCCTTGAATGGAATCGTGCCGAGCACGTGATCGAACGCGGAGACGCGATCGGTGGTGACGATGATCAGGCGATCGTCCTGGGCGTAGACGTCGCGGACCTTGCCTACGTAGCGCTCGCCGAGCTCCTCGAAGTCCGTGCCGCGGAGGGTGTGGGCGAGCTGGGCCTGGATGGGGTTCACGCGAGGGCCTCCTCGATCGTCGTCACGACCATGTCGACGAGTTTTTCGTACGTGGCGTTGCCCTCGGCAACGGACGCGTCGGCGGGCCGACCGAAGTAGCCCTCCGTCGCGCCCATCTCGAGGAAGTCCTTCTTGCCGGCCTTCATGCCGCCGATGAGATCGATCGCGCGCTCCGGGAGCTCGGCGCGGACGGCGTCCTCGATCGGCGCGCCGTCGATCGCGAGGATCAGCGAACTCTCGTACTGGCCCGCATGGCACTGGCCGCTCATGAGCTCCTCGGTGAGCGTCGTGACCCAGCGCTTGTCGCACGGGTCGGCGATGAGCACGGGGCACGGCGCCTCGGCGGCGGCCTTCACGCCGTCGCGCAGGCCGTAGCGGTGCGCGGGTTCGAGGTGCGCGTTGACGAGGCACACCGCGCGAAAGCCGTGGCGGCTCGCGCCGAGGACGACGTCGCGGACGTACGCGACGGCGGTCTCCTTCGGGATGGAGATCGTCCCGGAGAAGGGCGCGGCGTAGTCGGTGATCGTGAAGGCGAGCGGCGGGAGGATCAGGGCGTCCAGTCCGAGCTTCGCCTTCACGGCCGGCGCGGCGCGGCGGCACGTCTCGGTCGCGATCAGGACGTCGGTCGACAGCGGCAGGTGTGGGCCGTGCGCTTCGGTGGATCCGGTCGGCCACAGCGCGACGGCGCCGCCCTCGAGGAGCGCCTTCACCTTCGGGAACGTGAGGTCGCCGAGGAACATCAGGACCTCTTCGCGGCGGCGTCGGCGGCGAGCTGGCTGAGCGCCTTGCGGTCGAGCTTGTCGCGGTCGCCGCGGGGGAGCGTGGTCACGATCTCGATGAAGCGCGGCGCCTTGTACGGTGCGAGTGTGTCCGCGACGTGTTGCGACAGCGCCTTCTTCGTGGCGTCGTCCGCGGCGAAGCCTTCGCGGAGGATCACGAACGCCATCGGCTTGTTGAGGCCGCCGTCCTGGTAGGCGGCGGCGCCCGCCTCGAGGACGGCGTCGTGGCGGGTGAGGGCGTCCTCGATCTCCTGTGGCGAGACCCAGCGGCCGGCGACCTTGAGCATGTCGTCGGCGCGGCCCTGGAACCAGTAGTAGCCGTCGGCGTCGCGGATGAACTGGTCGCTGGTGACGACCCACTCGCCCTGCAGCGTGGTGCGCGACTTCTCGTGGCGCTGCCAGTAGAACGCGGCCGAGCTGTGACCCTTGATGTGGAGGGAGCCCATCTCGCCGACGCCGACCTCCTTGCCTTCGCCGTCGACGATCTTCGCCTCGTAGCCCTCGACGATCGTCCCGAGGCTGCCGGGCCGCACTTCGCCGAGGCGCGCGCTGATGAAGACGTGGAACATCTCGGCGCTCCCGATGCCGTCGAGGATCTCGACGCCGACTTGGTTCATCCACCGCTCGTAGAGCTCGGGCGGGAGCGCCTCGCCCGCGCTGGTGAGGAGGCGGAGCGAGTCGGTCTTCGGCGGGGTGTCGGCGGCGGCGTGGTGCGCGGCCATCTGCGCGATCATCGTGGGGACGTTCACGAGGATCGTGGCGCCGTGGCGCTCGACCATGTCGAAGAGGCGCTCGGGCGTGGGGCGGTCCGGAAAGAGGATGGCGGCGCCGCCGAAGTAGAACGGGAAGAGGAGGTTCGAGCCCGTCGCGTAGCCGAAGAAGAGCTTCGGGACGGAGAGGGTGACGTCCCGATCGTTCATCTGGAGGACGTGTTGGGCGTAGCGCTCGGTGTTGTAGACGAAGTCGTACGCGCGGTGGACGGCGGCCTTCGGGGCGCCGGTGGAGCCGCTCGAGTACAGCCAGATCGCGAAGTCCTCTTCGAGGGTGGGGGCGACTTCGATCTGGGCGGGGAAGGCGCCGAAATCGGTGGCGTCCACCTGGAGGACGGCCTTCAGGTACGGGCGCTCGGCGGGGAGGCGGGCCGCGATGTCGGCGGTGGTGACGACGCCCTTGGCGCGGGAGTCGGCGAGGTAGAACGCGATCTCCTCG
>JAUHYN010001340.1 GCA_030426505.1 bacterium
CGAGCACGAGCTGACCGGCGTAGTACAGCGGCAGCCCGAAGAGCTTGTTCGTGAAGCTCGACACCACGAACCGCTCGCGCGCAACGAAGAGATCCGACAGGTAGAACATCAGCGCGCCGCCGAAGATCGGCCACGTGTCCGTCAGGTAGGCGTTCGAAGTCGCGGTCGCGAGCATCCACGAGATCACCGCGATGTACGCGAGCACCGGGCCGCGCATCTTCGACTTCACGTGCGGACCGAGCCACCGCCACACCGTCGTCGCCACGCCGAAGAGCGCCGCGACGAGGAGGCCGACGTGGCGGTGATCCACGCCTCGCTTCGTGAAGGCCACGCCGTACATCACGTGCGCGAGGAGGAACGCGAAGAGCCCCAACAGGAACCACTTCTTCGCCTTCGACAGGAGGAACACGTCGCCGACCAGCGACAGGACGAGGCCCGCGAACACGAGCGCGCCGTGCGGCGTCGCCAGCGCATCGTGACTCAGACCGTACACGCAGAACGCGATCGACGCGGCGGTCTTCGCGACCGCTTTGACGGTCCGGTTCTTCGTCTTCTCCGCGAACAGGAGGACACCGACGAACGCGACGCTGACGACGGCCCAGATCACGCGGCCGAGGCTACTACCGCGCGTCGGCGGCCCGCCACCTCGATGCGATCCAGGGCCACACCGCGTAGACGATCAGGGGGAGCATCACGACCACCTCCGTGAGCGCGACGGCCAACCCGCGCGCCGAGAGGAAGTGGTGCCCGATCGGCGCGACCGGGAGCGGGCGCCAAGGGGAGAAGAAGCGCTCGCTCGACAGCGGCCACAACAACGCGACGCCGAGCCCGCCGTCGGTCAACGCGTCGAGCACCGCGTGACTGGCGGTGACCAGCCCCGCGGCGATCGCGAGGCGGTGACGCCCGCTGAACGCCCACGTGATGAAGCCCACGATCATCGCGAACGCGAACGAGTGCGTCGCGCCGCGGTGTCCGAAGTCACTCGCGTAGGGGATGCCGAACGCGAACGCGACGACGTCGAGATCCGGTAGGAAAGACAGCGCGGTCAGGAACAGGAAGGTCCGCGCGGGACGTTGATCCGAGGGGCCGTACAGCCGCGTCGCCGCGGCCGAGGCCACGAGGTGTCCGATGCTCGCCATGCTCACCTACGACAACGCCCTACGTCGGCTCCAGCGTTCCGTTGGGCGCATCTGGTACGCTTTTCTTCAAGTCACTCGATATCGATCCGAAGGAGGTCACATGCGGCGTCTCGCCGGAACCGTTCTCGCGCTCTCGGCTGTGCTCCTCGTGGGCACGCCGGCGCTGGCCTCCGATCCCGACCCGAAGCTCACCGCGCTGAGCGTGAAGAAGCCGAAGGGCTACGTCGAGATGTTCGTCGCCGCGGTGATCACCACCGACGGCGGCCCGGCCGTCGTCCTCCAGGACGCGGACAAGCGACGCCTCCTCCCGATCTGGGTCGGTATGAACGAGGCGCACGCGATCCAGCTGCGCCTCGAGAACAAGCGCTTCGCGCGCCCGCTCACGCACGATCTGTTGGACGCCGTGCTCTCGCGCCTCGGCGGTGAGCTCGTGAAGATTCACGTCTCGGATCTCCGCGGCGACACGTTCATCGGGACCATCTTCGTGAAGCGCAACAGCGAGGTCGTCGGCCTCGACGCGCGTCCGTCGGATTCGATCGCCCTCGCGCTCGGGAACCGCGCGCCGATCTTCGTCGCCGAGGAGCTCCTCGTCGAGATGGACGAAGAAGAGGCGCCCGCCGAGGAAGAGATCGTCCCGGAGTACAGCCTCGAGCACCCGCCCGAGGGCATCACGACGATGTAGCGACCTTCAGCGCCCTCGCCCGCTCCGACAAGATCGCGTCCGGCACGCCCCACCGCCGGACCTCGTCGTCGTCGTCGTAGCCCATCTCGATCGCCTCCAGCATCAGCTCCGTCGCCTTCGCCCTCAGCAGGAGCGACTCCGTCGCCTCGTCCGCGCGCAGCTCGGACTCGGCCGCGACCAAGTGCGCGAGCGCGGCCGCCCGCTCGGGTGCCGCGAGGAGCGTGGCCATCGTGCGCGCGTCCGTGTGTTCGAGCATGGCGCGGTGCTCCTGGAGGAGCTCGTCGTAGAGATCGCCGAGCGTGTCGAGCGCGAGCGCCGTCTCGCCCAGTTGGTGCTTGCGCAATGCGGCG
>JAUHYN010001341.1 GCA_030426505.1 bacterium
GGCTCAGACCCCCTCCAACCCATCGATGCTCCGCGCGTTCTTCTCGCGCGCATAGGCCCGAATCCCCTCCGGGCCCTTTCGCTCCGCCCACGCCGCCAGCTGCGTCCGCTCGCCTTCGAAGGTGTACAGCGGCACCCCGTACCCGCACGAGTGCGCGACGCGATCCACGTCGACCACGATCACCGCCCGCGCCGACGGCCCGGGTGAAAACGGCGCGGCCGCCTCGCCGAAGGCCGGATCGTCCCGGAGCACCGCGCGCCCGCGCCCATACAGACGGACGGTCTTCGGCGAGCCCTCGAACGCCGTGAACATCAGCGTGACGCGCCCGTTCTCCTTCAGGTGCGCGATCGTCTCCACGCCGCTCCCGACGAAGTCGAGGTAGGCCACGCGCCGCGGCGCGAGGATCGCGAACGTCCCCTCGATCCCCTTCGGCGAGACGTTCACGTGCCCGTCGTCCGCGCGCGGCGCCGTCGCGACGAAGAACATCCGCTGCGCTTCGATGAAGCGGCGGGTCGCGTCGTCGATCGCCTCGAACACCTTACCCATCGACGGCCTCCGCGGCGCGCTCCGCCTCCGCGAGCCGCGCCGGATCCGTGTCGCGGAACTCCGGCGTCGCGACCTCGCCGCTCGGCTCGCGCACCTTCTCGAACAACATCCGGTACACCGGCTCGTCGTGCTTCTCGTGGTGGCGCTCCCACTCGGTGAGCTCCGGGATCGGCCTCGGGACGCGCAGCTCCGTTCCGAGCTTCGACTCGAACGCGCCATCACCCGCGAGGAACGCGTACATCTCCTCGGCGAGCGGCTTCACGTCCGACTGCGCGTAGACCTCGCCGCCGATCGGGAGCAGCTCGGCCATGTCGCGCGCGAGCCGCGGCTGGAGGATTCGGCGCTTCTGGTGCCGCTTCTTGAAGCACGGGTCCGGGAAGTGGACGAAGAACCGCCGCACCACGCCCGGCGCGACGAAGTGCAGGTTCACGTTCGCGTTGGCGTACAGGTACACGAGGTTCGTCACGCCCGCCGCCTGGACGCGCGCGTTCGCCTTCTCCACGAGCGGCTTGCGGACCTCGAAACCCACGAAGTCAACGTCCGGGTGATTCGCCGCGCGCTCGAACAGGAAGCCGCCCTCCCCGCACCCGACGTCCACCTCGAGCGGCGCCTCGCGACCGAACGTGGCCGCACGATCGAGGGTCCCCACGACCGTCTGTACATTGAATGGATTGGCGTGTTTTCGAATGCGGCGGGACATCGCTGGGGCCGCGACCATCGTCCATCGCGACCGCCGAGGGCAAGCGTCCGTAAGCCGCCGCCGTCGTCAGCGAGGGGAGAACGCGAGCGTCTCCTGGATCGTGTCGAGCCCGAGGCAGAGCATCAGCAATCGATCGAGGCCCATCGCGATCCCCGCCGCGGCGTCGACCGCGGCGAGGTCTTCGAGCAGCCCTTCGTCGATCGGATAGGCGGGGCGCCCGAGGCGGCGACGGTGCTCGAGGTCCAGCTCGAAGCGCGCGCGCTGCTCGACCGGATCGGTGAGTTCGCCGAACGCGTTGCCGAGCTCGGTGCGGCCGACGAACACCTCGAACCGCTCTGCGCGGCGCGGGTCGGTCGGATCGACGCGCGCGAGCGCCGCCATGTGCGCGGGGTACCCGTACAGGATCGTGACCGCGTCGTCGGGGAACGTCGGCTCGATGTCGTCGAGGAACGCCCGGAAGAAGACGTCGTCCCAGTCGTCGTCGTCCACGGCGCGGACACCGAGCGCGTCGCGGAGCGCGGCGGCGTCCGCGGGCGTGGGGATCCGCAGCGCGGCGGACGCCTCCGAACCACCGCCCCCCCCCGCCTCCGACGACCGCGCCAACAACTCCAACGGATCCGCGCGCCCCGCCCGCGCGAACGCCTCCGAGATCGACACCCGCTCGAAGCGCGCCGGGCGCCACCCGCCCACGGCATCCGAGACGGCCGTGATCATGCCCTCGACGTCACCCATGATCGCCTCGAAGGCCTCGCCCTCGCGGTACCACTCGAGCATCGTGAACTCCGGCGCGTGCGTCGCCGAGCGCTCGCCGTTCCGGAACACGCGGGCGAGCTGATAGATGCTGCCGACTCCGCGCCCGAGCATGCGCTTCATCGCGTACTCCGGCGACGTGTGCAGGAAGAGTTGCTGCGTCGCG
>JAUHYN010001342.1 GCA_030426505.1 bacterium
CTCGAGACGACCCGCGAGTTCGGCGCCCGCGCGCGCGGCGATCGAAAATTCGCGGAGGGCCGCTCAGTCGAGGAGGACGTACGTGACGACGGAGCCGATCAGGAGCCCGCCGCCGACCGCGAACAGCGCGTTCGCGGTGCGCGCGTCGCGGCGACCGCCGTCCGCGATCGCGTCGGCGCCGGCCGCCGTGCCCACGTAGCCGCGCAGCTCGTCGGAGGCGTTGGACGCCCGGACCCCGAACACGGCGCCGACGACGCCCGCGGCGGTCGCGGCTCCGGCGAGGCCGAGCGCGACGACGCGCGGAGTGGTGAAGAACGTGGGCTCGGGCCCGGGGCGCACGGCGGTCACGGCGGGCGGCGGGTTCGCGCGGAAGCCTTCGTAGAACGCCTTGCCGAAGGGGATGGAGAAGAGGTCGCGGCGGAAGCTGATCTCCTCCGCGCCGCGGCGCTCCAACTCGATGGGCTGCGAGGGGAGATTCGACGCGTCGACGCTCGCGACGGCGTCGAGCGGGATCACGCGTTCGCTGTCGTCGGTGCGGAGAAAGTAGACCGACTGCGGGACGAGCGTCATCGTGACGGGGCCGTCCGGGCTCATGTTGAAGTCGGCGAAGCGCACGCCGCGGCCGTCTTCGAGGAAGTAGCGGTCGGCGAGCGTCGAGGGCACGTGGACCGACGGCGCCGCGGCGGCGCGGCGTCGCTCGAACAGCGGCTCGGCGAGGCGCACGCGCGGGGCGGCGACGAACGGCTCGAGCTTCGCGCGGGGATCGCGGATGCGCCCGTTCGCGGCGTAGAGGAACGCGCGGACCTCGTCGTAGGTCACCTCGCCGTCCGCGTCGACGTCGGCGGCGCCCGCGAGCGCCGAACGCACCTCGTGGCTGAAGATCCCGGCGGCGAACCGCCCCCACTCGTGGACGTCGGACGCGTTCGACGTCGACAGGAGGACGCCGGTGTTGGGGTAGCGATCGAGATCCTCGCGATCGAGGAAGTCGTCGATCGCGCGATTCACGGCGGCGTCGCCCGCGCCGCGTTTGGCGACGAGGAGGTACGCGTTGCAGGCGTCGATCACGACGTGGTTCACCGTCGCAGGGGACTTCGAGATGACGCGTTGGAAGAGGTCGCTGCGCGAGAAGCGCGCGTCGAAGAGGTGCATCGTCCCTTCGCCGTCGTCGTCCACGCTCCCGTGGCCCACGTAGACGAAGTAGAACGCGGTGCGCTTCCCCGCGGACTTCGCGGCGCGGATCGCCTCGAAGGTGTCTTCGAGTGCGTCGAGGACCGCGGCGCGCGTAGGCACTTCGGCGACGGCCGATGTCTTCGGGTGGAGGCGCTGGGTCTTGGCGTCGAGGACGGAGAGCACGCGAACCTCGGAAGCGAAGAGCGAGAGCAGCTCGTGGTAGCGCGCGCCGTCGTCGTCCGCGAACTCGAGGTCCGCGAGCCCGCCGTCGAGGCTCTTGTTGTTCGCGATGACCACCGCGAACGAAGCGGTCTCCGGCGGGGCGGCCGTCGCGCTCGCGAGCGTGAGGGTGAGTGCGGCGAGCGTCGAGATCATCGGGGCGCCTCTACGCGGCTCTGGACCACGCGGACCCGAAGGTCACATCGGTCCGAGGGCGCGCGCGCCTCGATCGGTTCGGTGACGGACTCGGCGTCGGGGCCGAACACCGCGACGATCGAGACCGGCCCGGTGGGCCACGCGCCGACGTCGACGCCGCCGTCGAGGCGCGCTTCGACCACGTCGCGCTCGACGGGGCGAGCGGGGAGGTCGGCGAGCGCGCGCCCGGCGGCGTCGAGGACCGCGAGCCGAACGAACCGCGACTCGGGGCCGGTCGAGTAGACGAACTTCAGGACGTCGCCCTCCACGAGCGTCGTGGAGGTCGCGTCGGCGACGTCGATCGCGTCGCCTCCGCTCACGCGGACGCGCAGGACGCGGACGGCGTGTGCGGGGTCGAGCGCTTCGACGCCGCCGCGCCGCGACATCGAGTCGTTGGCCTCGGGCGTCGCGATCACGACGACGCCCGCGGCGGCCGCCGCGAGTGCGCCGATCGTGACCCACGCGAAGCGACGACGAGGACGCTGCGGCGCCGGGGTCGTGACGAGTCGCGCAGAGACGCGCTCGAACGCAGCGCTCGGGACCTCGTCGTCGGCGGCGGCGTAGAGGTGGCGCTCGG
>JAUHYN010001343.1 GCA_030426505.1 bacterium
TCCTCCATCTTCACCGCCTCCGTCGAGCGTTGCCACACCGTCGAGCGCGGCCGGGGCTCGGCGATCGCGAAGTCCGACGCGATCCTGGCGGGTTGCGTGGACAGCACGATCACGCGGTCTCCGAGCTGGAGGGCCTCCGTGATGTCGTGCGTGACGAAGACGATCGTGCAGGGCCGCTCCTCGTAGAGCTGGATCAACAGGTGCTGCATCTCCTCGCGCGTCTGCGCGTCCAGCGCGCCGAACGGCTCGTCCATGAGCAGGATGCGCGGGCGCAACACCAACGCGCGCGCGAGCGCCACGCGCTGCTTCTGGCCGCCGGAGAGCTGCGACGGCCGTAGATCCGCCTTGTCCGCGAGGCCCACCGCCTCGAGGATGTGCTTCACGCGCTCTTCGCGCTCGGCGTCCGAGACCCGCGACTTCCACAGCTTCATCCTGAACGGCAGCCGCACGTTCCCCTCGACCGTGAGGTCCGGGCGATTCGCGTAGCGCTGGAAGACCATCACCGCGTCGTCGTGCGCGCCGTGGCACGGCTTGCCGTCGATCGTCACGACACCGGAGGTCGGCGTAGTGACGCCGAGCGGACGCACGCCGCCCATCATCCTCAGCAGCGTCGACTTCCCACACCCCGAAGGTCCGAGCAGCATGTTGATGCCCGGCTCGTCGAAGGTCAGGTTGACGCCGTCGACCACGCGCAGGACGCCCGAGCCGTCGGGCTTCGGATACTCCTGGACGATGTCCGTCAGCTGCATCGTCAGCGGTTCGTCGCTCATTGCGCCTCCCACGGGTAGAGCTTCCGCTTCAACGCCGTCATCGCGGAGTAGGTCACGAGCGCGAGCCCGATGATCACGATGATGCCGACGAACACCTGGTCCATCGCCGAGAAGCGCCGCGCGTTCTGGATGAGTTGCCCCAGCCCCTTCTGCGCGTTCACGTACTCGGCCACCGTGATGTACGTCCACATCACGGAGACCGCGACGATGATCGCGTCCGCGATGCGCGGCATCGCCATCGGGATCACGGAGAGGCGCACCGCCTCCCACGGCGTCGCGCCCAGGTCGCGCGCGCTGATCCAGTAGCTCGAGGGCACCGCCTGGATCGCGTCACGCACCATCGGGATGAGGTACACGACCGCGCCGAGGCTCAGGAACGCGACCTTCATCTCCTCGCCGATGCCCATCCACATCACGAGGATCGGCAACACCGCGACGATCGGCGCCGAGCGGAACGGATCCACGAGCGGCGACAGCAGCGCGTTCAACTTCGTCGACGCGCCCATGAAGATCCCGATCGGCAACCCGATCACGATCACCACGACACCCGCCGCCGCCACGCGCGCGACCGAGTAGAGCGTCGCCACGACGAGCAACCGCTCGCCCTTCGCTTCGTTGTAGGCGAGGAGTTGGACGAACGCCTCGGCCACCGCCCACGGGGCCGGGAGCTTCGCCTTCGCGACGAGCTCCAGCCCCGAGACGGTCGACCAGAGGATCAACACCCCCGCGACCGCGGCGACCCCCAACAGCTGCCGCTGCTTCTGCGGCAGCTCGTCGTACGGGTTCCACATCGCGTCAGCGCGAGAGGACGGCGAGGCGCGTCGTGCGGTTCGCGGCCCGACACTCCTCGAGCGTCATGCCCTCGTCCTTCGGCTTCTTCTCGTTGCAGAGCGGACGCGACGGCCCGTAGCCGACGACCACGAAGCGGTCCTTGCCGAACTCCCACTCCGCGACGAGGTAGTCGACGACCGCCTGCGCGCGCTGCTGCGAGAGCTTCATGTTCGTCGCCTTGCTGCCGGTCGAGTCCGTGTTGCCCGAGACCTCGAAGTACGCCGAGCCGTTGTTCTCGATCAGCGGCACCATCTCCTCGTCGATCGTCTTCTGCGCGCGCTTCGTGAGATCCGCGGAGCCCGTCTTGAAGCCGACCGTCACCGGCTTGGTGAGGCTCGCCGGCTTCTTCGCCGCCTCGGTCGCCGCGTTCGCCGTGAACGTGTACTCCGGCTTCTTCGACTCGGCCTGCGCGGTCGGGTCCGCCGACAGCAGCTTCTTGATGAAGCGGTAGTCGAACGAGTCCTGCGGGTTGATGACCGGAGAGTTCGGATCCGCGAGCGCGCCCGCGCCGCGGTAGATGACGTCGAAGCGCTTGTACACACGCTCGTAGTGGTTGGTC
>JAUHYN010000186.1 GCA_030426505.1 bacterium
GACTTCGACACGCAGGTGTATCCGCTGTTCGGCCTCGTCGCCGACGGTGGGTTCGGCTGCCTCGGCTGCCACACGAGCTACAACGGCGCGACGCCCGCGGCGGGGATGGATCTGTACGGCGGCCCCGCGGCCGCGTACGCGGCGCTCGATCCCGCGAGCTACCCCACGCGCGTGAACGTGAACTCGCCGGGCGACAGCCTGCTGCTGAAGAAGCCGCTCTACGAAGCGGACGGCAACCAGGACCACCCGATCTTCGCGTTCGTGAACAACCAGGACCCGGCGTACCAGCTGATCTACGGCTGGATCTCGGGCGGTGGGCAGCGCGTGGGCGGGCCGCCGCTCCAGCCCGTGTCGTTCTACAACGACGTCCGGCCTATCCTTTATCAGAACGCGGCGAACGGCGGCGCGGGTTGCTACTCGTGTCACGTCGACGGCGTGAACGCGGACAACGCGCCCGGCGGCGCGTACTTCGGCGGCGACGGCAACGCGCTGTTCGACGTGCTCACGAATCAGACGCCGCAAGACAACGGCCTGACCGGCGAGCCCTACCGCATCAACAAGAACGGCAACACGGGGCAGAGCTTGCTCCTGCTCAACCCGACGCAGGGCAACATCGAGCCGCACCCCGCGAAGCTCTTCTACGGCGCGGAGGATCCGCGGTACCAGCTCATCTATCGCTGGATCGCGGAGGGCTACGCCAACGACACCCCGTGATCGCCGCGCTCAGCGGATGACCTTCACCGCCCGCTCGATCAGCCACTCGCGCAGCTCCGCGTAGCCGCGCTGAGGGGCGACCTCGATCCACCGCGTCTCCGCGGGCCGCGACGGGCACCACAACAACGACGGCATGTACGAACCCTTCGGGGTTCGGAACCCGACCACGAGCACGCAGTCGACGAGCGCTTCGTCGGGCGGCAAAACGATCGGCACGCCGAAGCCACGCGTTGAAGTCGTCGTGAGCCCCTCGCGGAAGAACTCCACTTCGACGTCCTCGACGCGCACGAGCTCGGCGCTCGGGAGCACCCCGAACAGCTCCGGCGGATCGTGACGCAGGTAGATCGCCGAGAGCTGCGACGGGAGGCCGACGCCCAGCCGGGACTCGGCGCTGCGGAGCGCCTCGGCTGTCGCCGGTTCGCCGCGCTCGACCTTGAAGAACCAGGTCCCCTTCGTCGCCTCGAGCGCGCGATCGAGGACGACCTCGAAGGGCTCGGCCCGCAGCGCGTCTCGGTTCGCGTCCTGCCGCTCGCGTTCGCGCTTCATCAGTCGACGCGAATACAGCGCCCCGGCGGCTTCGGCCTCGAGCTTCGCGCGGAGCGACACGAAGCGACCGGCGTAGGTCTCGTCGCCGACGACGAGGCGGTCGCCGCCCAAGGCCGGGTCCGGCTCGCGCCAGAAGAGCGTCGTGACTCCGCCGCTCCCGAGGCAGAGGACCCGAGTCGGATCGAGCGCGGCGATCTGGACGTCGCCCTCGTACATCCCGGGGGCGACGCGCTCGAGGTCTTCGCGCGTCGCGCCGCGGAGATCTTCGACGGCCGCGATCGACAGCGCCGGTACGCCGTCGGCGGCGGCGTAGAGCTCGGCGACCTCGGCGGGGAGCGCGTGACCGAGGCGTGCCTCGGCGGCGGCGATCGCCTCGGGGGTCGCAGCCGCCGGTGCGCTCGTCCCGGTCACGGTCACGAGGAGCTCGCGCATCGACATCGCGCTCGCCCGGGCCGCGACCTCTTCGCTGAACTCGACGTCGCCCGCGAAGTCGTTGTTGTCGAGGAACCAGTTCATACCCAGCGCGGCGATCACCAACGCGATCGGGGCGGCGACGGCCGCGGAGTAGACGCCGCCCGCGAAGAACCGCCCGCCCCACCCCATCGGCTGCGTGCGGAGGCGATCGCGCACGGCGACGGCCTCGTTGACGCGCTTGATCGAGTCCGCCGGACCGAGCCGCCGCTCGATCGCTTCGAGGACGACGATCGCAGGTATCGCGTCGTGCGCTCGGCCTGGCGGTGCCATGCGCGCGAGATCCGCCTCCACATCGTGCAGCCGCCACCGCCGCTTCACGCTCAGCAGTTGCAGCCCCGCGATCGCCGCGAGCAGCCACAGTCCGCCGAAGACGCACGCCACGCCCGCGACGATCGTGATCAGCGTGAACACCACGGTCTGCACCTTCGCGAAGCGCGGCGGCAACATCCCCTCGAGCACCTTCGCGCCGTCGAGCGGCGGGACGGGGACGAGGTTCAGGTAGTTGACCCCGGCGAACATCAGGCCGCCGAGCATCAACGGGCTGGCGGGATCCATGTCGCCCTTCACCATCGCCACCACGAGGAGCACCGCTCCGATCGCGATCCCCGGGAGCGGCCCCATGAGGCTCATCCACACCTGCTTGTTCGCGCTCGGCGACGCGTCGCGCCCCATCGTCACGCCGCCGACCAACGGGAGCGCGAGGAAGTGAACGTTGTCGTAGCCCATCGCGCGCATCGCGGCGTAGTGGCCGAGCTCGTGGATCACGATCACCGCGAGGAGGATGAGCGCGAGGGCCGGCTCCCAGAGGATCGCGCCCGCGATCGCGAACGCGACGATGCTGCTCACGAGGAGCGCGAGCTCGATGCTCCGTAGCGGCGCGCGCGCGGCGATCTGTTCGGCGCGCGGGACGTGGGCGGCGAGGAGCTCCGGAGCGAACGGGCCCTTCTCCTGGGGCGCTTTCGGGATCTTCAGGAACGCACGGAGCAACGTGACGGCGAGCCTCAGGCGCGGGAGCGCGAGTGTGTCGGTGACCGGCTCGAGGCGGCCGTCCGCGATCAGCGCCTGCCGGTGGCGCTCGAGGGCGCCGCCGTACTGGTCGAGGGTCGTGGCGTCGTCCTCGACGATCGGAGGGCTCCCGAGCCCCGCGACGAACGCGCGGTGCTCCGCGACGAAGTTCGCGAGATCCGCTTCGCCGCCGGCGCGGCCGTCGATCTCGTCGGTCGGACAAGCCGCGAAGAACGTGTCGAAGTTCTGGCTGTAGGCGCTGCGCCCGTCCTGCAGGCGGCTCGTCGCGAGCGTGAAGAGGCGCTCGATCTTCCACGCGTAGACCGGAGGCGCCAACCAGAGCAGGCCCCCGTCCGGGTGCGCGAGGACGGCGAAGATCGTGGCGCCCCCGTCGTAGTCGGAGCGGACCTCGACCCACCGTGGGTCGGCGTAGCCGAGCGCGCGCGCCTCGGCGAAGGACTTTTGGAACAACGGGGCGAGCGCTTCGTCCGGCCGCTCGTCCGTCCACTCGGCCGAGTGGCGCTCGAAGCGGAACGCACCCATCGCGCGGAGGAGCCGCGCGAGCCAGACGACGACGAGGGCGAAGCCGAGGGCGATCAGATCCACGCGCGGCGAATCTAACCGTCACCGGCGGCGAATGCACCGGAACCGAGGGTCAGGCGTTCGACTTCGAGACGAACCCGACTACCCGTCGCTCCCCATCGAGTCGGCGGCCTGCTCGAGGCGCGTGAGCGAACGCGCCAGGCTCGTCTCGAGCGCAGCCAAGCGCTGGTCTTCCGCGCCGCCCTGTTGACCGGCGCTCGCGAGCGCGCCGCGGCGCTCCTGGATGGCGGTGAGGAGCCCGCGGCCGTGGCTCATGGCGTCGCGCGCTTCGGTCTCCCGCGTCGAGATCAGCCCCGCATCGTTCTGGTAGGGCTGCCAGCCCTGGAGCGCCGTCGCGTGGTCTTCGAACGCGCGCCCGATCAGATCGAGGTCGTTCAGCGTCTCGTCGGTCAGCCCCGAGCGCGGCGCGTCCGAGAGCATCGCGACGCCTTGATCGGCGGAGACGTCGGTCGCGAGCGAGAAGCGCAGCGCCTCGCGCATCGCGTCGGCCGGCGGCGTCCCGCGCTCGAGCGCCTGCGCGTAGCGCTGCGCCGCTTGGTGCGCGACTGGGTCGACCGAGCGCAGGTGATCGCGCTGCGTCGGGTTGAGGTAGCGCGAGAACGTCTCCGCCCACCACTCGCCCATGGCGATGCTGCGATCGCCATCGCCGCCGGTCGCCGAGTACGGCGTCGTCGTGCCGGAGCGCGCGGCGAGGTGCGCGCCGAGGCGCGTGAGCTCGGCGTCTTGTTCCGGGGTGCGCGAGTCGTTCCGGCTCAGCGTGTAGTAGCGACGCGCCTGCGGATCGTCGCCGACGTTGGTGCTCACGTCGTCGAAGCGCGAGCGCGTGCGGGCCACGTGAGCCCACGTCGGCGCGAGGTCGCCGTCGCCCGAGATGCGCTCGCGCTCGCGCGCGCGGTCGGCGTGGTGATGGATGAAGAAGCCCTGGTCGTTGTCGGCGTCGCCGAGGTCGTCGAGGTCGTGGACGGTCTCGTGGAGGATCATCGTGACGACGCGCTGCCGCTCCGCGTCGTCGCCGCCCTCGAGGGCGTGCGACATGAGCGACATGTTCATGCGGATCTGGTTGTCGCGCGTCTTGTAGAACGCCCACGTGTTCTCGTCGCCGCTCGGGCGATCCGGATCCGACGAGCCGCCCGCGTTGAACGATCCATTCGGTAGAACCTGCACGGAGAAGGGCTGACCACCCTCGCCGGCCGCGACCGCCTGCATCGCGTGGTACGGCATGTGACCGTACGCCTCCTGAATCAGGCCGCGCGCCGCTTCGCGGTCCGCCTCGGACACGCTCGGGTGGAAGTAGACCGGGATGTCGACGCGCTGGCCGCGCCCGTAGTCGAGCGTCATCTCAGTGCGCTCGAGCCCGAGGACGCCGCGGTCGAGCGTCGAGCGCGCGTCCTCGTTCGACGTCCCTTCGAGCTGCTGCGCCGCCGTGCGCACGCGACGAATCGCGCCGGTGACCTCCTCCGGATCGGAGGAAGTGAGCGCGCCGTACTCGAGCGCGAGCGCGGCGGCCGCGTACATGCGCTGGTCTTCGGGCACGCCCTCGATCGCTTGCGTGAGCTCCGTGCGCTGCGACTCGGAGAGCCCGTCGAAGACCGCAGCGGCGTTCGACACCGCGCGCCCGCTCGCGAGGTACTGCTCGTGTGCGCCGAGCATGCTGTCGATGAGCGAGTCCGGGACGTTGTCGAGCTCGCCGGCCTGCTGCATCGCCATGAGGTACTCGATCGTCTCGACGCGCTCCGCCATGACGACCGCGCTGACCTCTTCGGCGCGATCCGGGTTCGCGGCGATCCACGGGTGGTCGTCGGCGGGCGGTCGCAGCGCGGCGTCGATCCGCGCGCCCCACTCGGGGTGGTCGCTCGCGATTCGCTCCGCGCTCCGGCGCGCCGAAGCGACGCGCGCGCCGAGCGCCTCGCCGTAGCGCGTGTCGGCGGCGGGGAGGCCTTGGTCGGCGGCGGTCGCGCCGTCGCGCGTGTGGTTCGCCTCGATGCGATCGAACATCGCGTCGACCACGATGCGCGCGCGATCTTGCGACTCTTCGGGCGACACGCCCTGCGCTTCCATGCGCGCGGCGATGTGGTCGACGAGCTCCTGCTTCATCTGGCGCTGCACGTGCTCGGTCGGGACGCCGATGCCGTTCGACATCGTGCGGCCGCCGTGCTCCTGCATGTACGCGCGCTGGAACGCCTCGATCTCCGAGCCGTACTCGTCTGCGAGGCGCTGGCCGTGCTCTTCGAGGCGGTCGCCGTCGGTCTCCATCCCGAGCCAGCCGAACAGGAACTCGATGATCTCCATGAACCAGTTCGAGTCCTCGGGCGGGCGGACGTCCGGGTCGACTTCCGGCGTCTCGAAGCTGCCGTACGACACGTCGAGGTGCGCGCTCGCGCCGCCGCCGTGGACGTGGCCCTCGTGATTCGCGCGCGCCCCTTCGGGGCTCCGCGGGCCGGCGTCGCCGGGGCGCGCCTCAGAGGTGCGCGCGCCGAGCCCGACGCTGCGGGTCGAGTCGGAGGGGCGCGGGGCGTCGGAGCGGGTGCCGAGGCCGACGCCCCGCGAAGACGAGGACGAAGAGGACGTGGCGCCGAGGCGCTGTGCGGTGGCCTCGCGCTGGAGCAGACCGTAGAGCCGGTCCGCGCGCCCGAGGTCGCCGGTGCGGCCGGCGGCGCCGGAGCGCTCGGCGTCGAAGAGGCGGTCGTAGAGGCGGCCGAACTCAGCGCCGCGGATGACGTGGTCGGAGCCGGCGATCGACCGGAGATCTTCGTCACTGACGCCGCGGGAGGTCAGCTCGCTCCGCAGGTTGGGCGACATCCGGCGGACGTCGATCTGCCCGCGGCGGCTGAGGTTGTCGGTGAACTCGCGACGTCGGACCTGCACGAGGGCCGTTAGAGCAGGATGCGGGCCAAGGCGGATCCCCGGCCGAACAGCCCGGCCGGCCCCGGTCACTTGCAGCGAGTTGCAAGAGCCGCAAATCAGACGCGCGGCATCTCCATCTTGGCGAGGAACCCGGCGAAGGCCGAGGCGCTGACATACGCCTTCTCCTTCTCGAGGACGCGCTCGAGATCGTCGGCCATGGCGCGCGCGGTCGGGTAGCGAGCCTGGGGATCGCGGTCGGTGGCCTGACGCAGGATCTTCTTGAGGGCGCGCGGGAGCTTCTTCTTGTCGAGGCGATCGTAGGGGACGCCGTGGTGGACGATGCGGCCCATGGTCTTGGCCGGCTCGTCACCCATGAAACACAGCTCGCCGGTGAGCAGCTCGAACATCATGAGGCCGAGGCCGTACAGGTCGGCCTGAGCGGTGAGCTTGTGGTCCTGGATGTACTCGGGCGCCATGTACCGGTACTTGCCCTTCACGATGTGCGGGGCGGTCGGCGCCTGCAGTCGGCCCTTCATGTGGACCATGCCGAAGTCGGTGAGCTTCACGTGGCCGTCGTTGGCGACGAGGACGTTCGAAGGGTTCACGTCGCGGTGGACGATGTCGAGCGGCGCGCCGTCGGGGCCGACGGCGTCGTGTGCGTGCGCGAGGCCGTTGAGGATCTCGACGCCGAGGAAACACGCGAGCGGCGCCGGCATCGCCTCGCCCTTCTTCATCAACGCGGAGAACACGCGCCTGAGGTCCGGGCCGGGGACGTACTCGAGCGCGAGGTACATGCCGGCCGCGTCCTCGGCGAAGTCGAGGATCTTCACGAGATTCGGGTGCTCGAGGAACGCGATCACGCGGGCTTCGTCGAGGAGCTGCTCTCGCGAGGTCTGGAACTGATCCAGCTGGCGTCCGGCCCATTTCACGACGGCGCGGCGCAGGATCCCGAACTGCGACGTCTTGTGGGCCAGGAACACCATCGTGGTGCGGCTGGACGGGAAGCGGCCGACCAGCTCGTAAGGTCCGACGCGCGCGCGGGGGCGGCCGTCCGCGGGGGGCGCAGCGCGCGCAAACGGCGGATCCAGGAGGTATTTGCCGCGTTGTACGGTCTCGACGCCGAAGACGTCACCGACCTCGATCGACTCCGTCACGGCGTTCGGAATCGCGGGGCGCCGGCGGTCGTCTTCGGCCACGTGGCGAACCTGTCACTGGCCCTCGGGGCCGTCAACGGCTCGACGTGTGTTCCGTCCGAGGTGATACTCCCCGCGTTGAGCGACTCAGCCCTAGACGTCGAGAAAGCCAGGGAGAAGATTCGGCGCTTCCACGGCAGCATGTTGAAGCGGGACTATTTCCAGCTCTTCGGTGCGGACCGGGACACGGACGCGGACCACCTCAAGGCGTCCTTCCACGAGTTGGCGAAGCGCTGGCACGCGGACCGCTACACCGGGATCGACCTCGGACCCGACAAGCAGAAGCTCGACGAGATCTTCCAGCACATCAATCAGGCCTACGAGGCGCTGACCGATCCGAAGCAGCGCGCGGAGTACATCGTCCGCCTCGACCGCGAGCAGCAGGGGCTGTCGACGGACGTGAACGCCATCCTCCGCGCCGAGTCGATCGTCGACGACGCGATGGCCGCGCTCCGCCGTCGCGATTGGCCCGAAGCTCGCGACCAACTCGAAGAGGCGATGAAGCTCAACCCGGACGACCCGCTCTACCAGGCGCACCACGGGTGGGTGATGTTCCACCTCGGCAAGAAGAACGACAAGAAGGTCCAGGCGGCGATCGACGAGATCAAGGCGGCGGTGAAGAAGCAGGAGTCGATGCCGCGCGGCTACCAGTACCTCGGTCAGATCTACTTCTCGACGGACCGCCCGGACGAGGCGAAGAAGTGGTGGCGCAAGTGCCTCGAGTGGGAGCCGAACAACGTGGAAGCGGCGCGCGGCATTCGCTTGATCACTTCGCGCGCGGCGAAGAAGCAGACGGGCCTCGGCGCGTTCTTCTCGGGGCTGTTCAAGAAGAAGTAGTCGGTCGCGGCGCGAGGTCGTCCGCGAGATCATCGACGAGGCTGCGGTGGTGCGGAGCGTCCGTGAGGATGCTGTTGTGCGAGCCGTTGGCGGAGGGCATCACGCGGTCGGCGACGGCGGCGAGGTCGCCCGGGTCGCCGTCGCGATCGAGCTCGCCGCTCGCGACGGCGGCGCGGACCTCGGTGCGGAGCGCGCCGAAGCGCGAGTCCTGGGCCCACGCGCTCGCGAGGTGATTCGCGGCTTCGTCGGTCGGACTCGGGCCGCCGTCGAGCCACGCGACGAGCTGGGCGCGCTGGTCCGCGTTCATGTCGTGGACGGAGCGGTGCGCGTCGCGGCCGTGGATGCTCGGGATGTTGAAGGCGGCGGTGGTCTGCAGATCGACGCCGTCGAGCGCGGGGTCGAACAGGTGCTGGAACATCTGGCTGTTGCCGCGCATGTCGGTCATCGCTTCCATGCCGTTGGTGTCGAGGAAGCCTTCGACCAGCGAGGACATCGCACCGGGTTCGTGCGGGTAGCCGGTCCACGCGGTGTCGAGCGCGCGGAAGCGAATCGAGTCGAAGCCGGCGCGCGGGTTGGCGCCGTCGGTGCTCGGGTCGCCTTCGTACCAGCCGGGTTGCGCGAGATCGTTGAGCGCGGAGCGCGTGACGAGGCCGCCCATGCTGTGGGCGACGATGTCGATCGACGCGTCTTCGCCGTAGAGCCCGCGGAGGTCGGTCATCTCTTCGGCGAGCTGTGAGCCGCTGGAGTGCGTGCGCGTGTCGGTGTCGTCGTAGAAGAAGACCATCACCTGCATGCCGCGGCGGTCGAGCTCGGCGGCGATGTCCCGCATGCGGTCGGGGCTGTCGTGGATGCCGTGGACGAGGATGACGGGCGGGCGCTCGGCGTCGAAGCCGCCGTACGCGGCGAGCGTGCCGTGGTTGCCGTGCTCGGCGAGGATGCGGGACTCGGTCGCCTCGTCGAGCTGGCCGGGGCCGACGATCGGGCCGCTGAACGCGCCGCGGCCACGCGGCGTGGGCTCGGGTTCGATGCGCGGGTCGGGCCGCGCGACGGACGGGCCGTGGGATTCGTGCGGGCGCGGCGCGCGGCGCATCTCGGGCGGGACGATGCCGCGTCGCGCGGGGAGCTCGCCGACTTCACGCGGCGCGCCGGTGGTGGTGAGTTCGCCGACGGGGATCGTTCCCAGCGCGCGGCCGGCGCCGATGCCGGCCGCGCGCGTTCGATCCGTGGCGCGCGTGCGGAGCTCGGGGCGGATGGCGCCCCCGCCCTCCCCGCCGCGCCGGACGTCGGTGGTGTAGTGCGGGTCGCTCGCGCGGTCGGCGGGCGTGACGCGTGCGGGCGTGCTCGGCGCGACGTCCGGGCGCACGTCGGCGTCGGGGCGCCGCGGGATGCGCGGGAGCACGGCGGGCTCCTGCCTTCGTCGTACGGGCGGCGGCATCGCGGGGAGGCTTTTCCAAGACTTGGGCCAAGCCGTGGGGTCAGCGCGCGGGGCGGGGAGCCGGCGTGGGGGCGCGGCGAGTTGCAGAATCGCCGAGCGCGAATCAGAACTTCGCGACGCGCGCGGCGACTTCGTCGCGGACGGTCGGGAGCCACCGCGGCGGCGCGGGTTCGCCGTCGGGCGTCGTGAGGCGCTTCGCGGACCACTCCACGTCGCGCCACGCGCCGTGCTTGAAGCCGATGCCCTCGTAGACGCCGATCGGCGCGAAGCCCATCGCGCGGTGAAAGGCGACGCTCTTGTCGTTCGGGAGCGTGATGCCGGCGTAGACGTTGACGAGGCCCTGGAGCTCGAGCGCGGCGAACAGCGCCGAGTAGAGACGACGCGCGACGCCGCGGCGGTGGTACGCGTCGGCCACGTAGACCGAGGCCTCGACGGACCACTGGTAGGCGTGGCGCGCGCGGTGCGCGCCCGCGTAGGCGTAGCCGGCGAGGTCGTCGTGGTCGCCCTCGAGGACGAGCCACGGGTAGCGCTCGAGCGTGGTCGTGATGCGCCGCGCGATCTCCTCGACGGGCGGGACCTCCTGCTCGAACGAGGTGAGCGTCGCGATGTGCGGCGCGTAGATCGCGCGCACGGCCGGCGCGTCGTCGGCGGTCGCGATGCGGATCATCACCACTGCGCTCCGTGGAGCGTGAGCCGCATGCGACGGAGCGCGATGGTGCCGCTCGTCGGATCCACGCGCACGGCCTGGACCGCGCCGCCGGGGATGAAGCAACCGGAGAGATCGAGCTGCACGATGTCCGGGGTCCAGTCCTGGTACATGATCCCGCTGTCACCGCATCCATTCAGTGGATTCGACACGATGAACTGCACGGGCGACGACGTCGCGCGGCTGCGCCCCTCGAGCTCGACCGTCGCGCCGGTGTACGTGATGAGCGGGACGAGGCCGATCATCAGCTGGAGCTGAGAGGACGAGCCGATCG
>JAUHYN010001344.1 GCA_030426505.1 bacterium
GCGCCGTGGCGCGCGGTGCGGTGCTCGGGGCCACGGCGTTCGGCGTCGCCCGGGCGACCGGCGACGCGTCCGTCGTCGCCTGCGGGCCCCGCGCGAAGACCGCGATCGAGAGGAGGCCGACCGCGACGAGGAGCGCCGCGACCAGCGCGATCGGTTTGGAGCGCGCGGGCGCGGGCGGCGGAGGCGGCGCCGCGAAGGCCGCGAGCGTGGCCTCGCTCGCCTCGCGCGGCGGCTCCACGATGGCCGCGGCCTGGGCGGGGAAGTGGCGCTCGAGCCACGCCCCGATCACCGCTTCGTCCACCGGCTCGACACCCGTCGCGCGCAGCGCCGCCGCGAACGCGACCGCGTCCGGGTACCGATCCTCGGGCGCCTTCTCGAGCGCGCGGAGCACGACGCGATCGAGCGCGGGCGTGACCTGGGCGCGACGCGACGAGGGCGGGGGCGCGCGCTGTTGCGTGATCGTCGCGAGCGCCTCGCCGACGGGCATCGGCGGGACGAGCGCGGTCGCGGTGAGGAGCTCGAACAGCACCGCGCCCATCGCGTACAGATCGCTGCGTCGATCCACGCGCTGCGCGAACGCCTGCTCCGGCGCGAAGTACTCGACCGTCCCCACGAGCACCTGGTTCGCCGTCTCGAAGTCGCCGAGCGCGGCGCGCGCGACGCCGAAGTCGATCACCTTCACGCGCCCGTCGAACGTGAGCATCAGGTTCTTCGGCGCGAGATCGCGATGCACGATCTCGAGCGGCGCGCCGTCCGGGCCGCGCGCGTCGTGGACGTAGGCGAGGGCGTCGAGCGCCTTCAGCGCGATCGTCACCGCGATCTCCACCGGCATCACCGCGCCGCGGCGCGACAGCTCGCCGAGGATCGCCGCGAGGTCCACGCCCGCGACGTGTTCCATGGCGATGTAGAACGCGTCGTCGACGAACCCCGCGTCGAGCGTCTTCGCGACGCCGGGGTGATCGAGGAACGCCGCCACGTGCGCTTCGCGCTGGAATCGCTTACCGGCGACCGGGTGCTGCGCGAGCGCCTCCGTCAGTCGCTTGAGGACACACGGCTCGGACGCGCCCTCGCGCTGCGCGAGCCAGACCTCGCCCATCCCGCCCCGGCCGATCGGACGCAACAGCGCGTACCGACCGAACGCGCCGCGCGACGCGCGGCGGCGGATGACGAGCGTCTGCTCCACTGGCGCCATCCTAACGGCCCTTCATACTTCGTGGTACGCTCCGCGGCCGTGTGGAGCCTGGGCCTGCTTCTGTCCAGCGCACCTGTCGTCCTCCACCTCGTGAACGCCGAGGGCCTCCCCCCGGGGGCCGCGACGGAGGTGGTGACCGAGATGGCGGCGGGGCTCGAGGCGTCGAGCGGTCGGCGCGTCGCGCTCGACAGCACCACGGTGTGCGAGGGCCACGCGGCCTGCGCGACCGAGATCGGGACGCGGTTCGACACGGACGACGTCGTGCTCGTCGAGCTCTTCGGCGCCGTGCAGACCGGCCGCGCGCGCGTCCTCCTCGCGAACCGAGGCGGGGACGCCAAGCGCCGCGTCGACCTCGAGTTCCCGCGCGCGGAGCGGCAGACCTGGCCTTCGATCTTCTCGGGTCTCGGCCACATCCTCTTCCCCGGCGCGCTCGACTCCACCGGCCCGCCCGCGGTGACGACGGACGCCGGCGCGTCTTCCGTCGGGCCCGTGATCGCGTGGAGCGCGATCGGGCTCGGCGCCGCGCTCGCGGGCGTGGCGATCGCGCTGCGCGTGAATTCGGACGGGATCCGCGACGACGTCGAGTCGCGCGGCCTCGACGACCCGATGCGGGACGCGCTCATCTCGCGTTCGAACACGCAGGGGCTCACCTCGAACCTCCTCTTCGGCGCGGGCGCGGTGAGCGTGGCGTCGGGGCTGGTCTATCTCCTGACCCGATGAAGCGCGCGCTCCTCCTGCTCGCGCTCGCCGGGTGCGACTCGCCGTTCTTCGGTTACGCCACGACGGACGGCGGCCCGGCGGTCACCTGCCCGGACTACGCGCTCGACGTGCGCGAGACCGTGAACCTCCAGCCGCGCGTGGACTGCGATCCCGTCGTCGAGGTGACGCCGACCGCGCGCGGCTGCGACCTCGACGTCGTCGTGACGTGCCGCGACGTCGAGCACCGCTTCGGACTGACGGTCG
>JAUHYN010000187.1 GCA_030426505.1 bacterium
CTCGGGACGAACAGAGGCTGGGGTGCGCCGAGCGCGCGCGCGGCGGCGAGGCGCTCGTCGGGCCGGAACGTCGGCGTGGGGAGTACGGAGGCGTCGCGCGGCTCGAGGATCGGCGGCTCGCTCGGCCCGGCGTCGGCGGTCGGCTGCGGGGGTGGTTCGGCGGACGGGGGCTCGGAGGCCTGGCAGGCGAGCCCGAGAAGGAGCACACCGACTGTGAGACGTGTGACCGGGCGCGCTCGCGCGCGATCCGGCGTTGCGGGGTGTGCCGGCTGGGCCACCGAGGTGCGCCGAAGGGGGTGGTCGAATCGCTCCGGGCCCCGCACACCCCCAAGCATGGTGCCCGCGCTCGGCGTTGTCACGGGCCCGTCGCGCCGTGGCGCTTCGGTCGTTTCGGGCGAGGAAAGCGAACCTCGAAAAAAAGGTACCCACGGATCCGATGGGTGGTGTCAGACCCGCGATGACCATCCACTCGCGCCTCCTCCTCGCGCTCCCGTTCCTATTCGCCTGCGGCCAAGGCGAGGTCGTCGACCTCGACCGCGCCGACGCCCCCGACGGCTTCTCGGTGACGACCTCGCACCTCTCCTCGCCGGTGGTCGGATTCGACTCGAGCGGCCGGCGCTTCGTCGCGGCGATCGACGAGGACGCCGGCTGGCCCGTCTTCGTGGAGCCCGACGGGCGCCTCGTCCCGTTCCCCGACGGCGGCGAGGGCGCCAAGGATCTCGCGATGGTCGTGGGGCCCGACGACCGCGTCCACGCGGTATGGATCGCCGACGGCGGCGCGCTCTACTACGGTCGCGTCCTCCCGGCGCAGCCGCGCGCGCGCGAGGTCGTTCGGCTCCAGGACGAGGACGCGTCCGGTCCGACGATCGCGGTCTCGAACGAGGGCGAAGTCTTCATCGCCTTCGCCAACGGCTGGATCTCGCGCGAGCCGAACATGTTCGTCGCCGTGGTCCGCGGCTCGCTCGAAGGCGGCTTCGACGGCCCCCGCCGCGTGATGCCCGACTGCTGCGACACGTGGACGGACGGCGTGTGGGGGGTCAACGTGGGGCAGGCCCACTTCGACGACGCGGGACGGATCCACTTCGGGTACACGTGGAGCGGTCACGGCAGCTGGACCGACTACGTCACCGACGGGCGAGCGTACTACCTCGCCGGGCGGGTGCCTTCGGTCGCCGGCTTCGTCGACCACGCGAGCTTGCTCCCGCCGCCGTACGCGATGGTGTTCACGGTCAACGAGCTGCAGGACCGCGTGGACCTCAACCACTTCGACCGTCGCTCGGGGCCGGCCGCGATTCTGGAGGCGCCGGGGATCATGGTCACGCTGGCCGCGCGGGACTCGGACGACGTCGCCCACGTGGTCGTCAACCGGCGCATCGAAGGCGGCAGCGTCATCGAGTACCTCTCGAACGCGCGCGGCGCCTGGAGCCGCAGCGTCGTCGCGGACTCCGGTGCGGAGGGGACGCTCCACCTCACGCCGCGCGCGGGCGGCCTCGCCGAGAACGACGGTCACCGCTACGTCGCCTACACGCGCGTCGATGACGACGGGACGCGGAGCAGTATCGAGGTGGTCCGAGCGCGCGTCGCGGACTAGAAAGCCGACCATCGACAAGGACGAGCTCACGCGCCTGTACCGGGACTACGGCCCGGTCGTGTTTCGCCGAGCGCGCTTCCTCCTCGACAGTGACGAGGAGGCGCGCGACGCGATGCAGGAGGTCTTCCTGCGCGTGGCGCGTTCGCACGACGGGTACCGGGGCGACGCGCCGGTGTTGAATTGGATGTATCGCGTGACGACGAACCTCTGCCTCAATCGACTCCGCGCGAAGAAGCGGCACCCGGTCGTCGCGGATCCCGAGGCGGTGCGGCGGCTCACGAGCGCGACCGACTTCGCCGCGCAGCAGGCGGACCGGCAAGCTGTCTTGCAAGTCATGGCGCGCTGCGATCGCGTCACGCAGCAAATCGCCGTGCATTACTTCCTCGACGGCATGAAGATGGAGGAGGTCGCCACCGTCGTCGGGTACTCGCGCAAGACGATCTCGAAGAAGCTCGCCGCCTTCGAGCGCCGCGCGCGCCGCATCCTGGAGGACACGCGATGACCGAGCACCTGAGCGATCTCGCGCTCGACGCGATCCGTCGCACGGGCGCGACCGACGGCGCCGACCACCTCGCCGGGTGCGACGCGTGTCAGGCGCGACAGGCGCGGTTGACCGCCGCCGACGAAGACTTCGCGCAGCGCTTCGTCCCCGCGCAGCTCGCGGTGGACACCCTCGCCGTGCCCTCGATCCCGAAGTGGTCGCTGCGCACGAAGTTCGCCGCGGTCGGGTTCGCGCTCGCCGCCGCGGCAGTCGCGTTCGTCGTGGCGCCGCGCGAACAGCTGCGCACGAAGGGAGGCGACGCGCTCGTCACCGTCCACGTCCGCGCGGATGGCCGGACCACGCCGGTCCGCGGCCCGGTGGATCCGCGCGCGCACCTCGCCGTGCAGGTGAAGGGGCCGGGCTTCGCGCAGGTCCTGTGGTCGTCCCGGCCCGGCGCGTGGGAGCCGCTGTACCCGCCGCCCGGCGCGCCCGCGTGGGAGGTCGAGGCGAGCGACTGGCTCCCGCGCGAGGTCGTCCTCGACGGCGCGCCGGAGGACGAGCGGCTCTCGGCCGTGGTGTGTCCGACCGCGCCGAGCGCCGCGGACGCCGCGGAGATCGCGGGCGGGGCCGATCCGGGAGCTTGCCGGGTACAGTGGGTGAAGATCGAGAAGCGATGAGAGCCTCCGCCCCCATCTTCGCGCTCGCGGTGTTCGCGGTGTCCGCGTCGTCGACGGCCTTCGCCGAGGAGGTGCGCGTCGGCATCTTCGTGGGCAGTAACGGCGCGCCCGACGGTCGCACGCCGCTGTCCCACGCGGAGGCCGACGCCGCGCGGATGCGGGACGCGTTCGTGGAGCTCGGCGGGATCGCGCCGAACGCGGCGCACGTGCTCCGCGCGCCGGACGCCACGCAGATCCTCGCGATGATCGACCACGCCGGGCGCGGCGCGAAGATGCTGGTCTTCTACTACTCCGGCCACGCCGACGAACGCGCGCTCCTCCTCGAGGGGTCGCAGCTCTCGTTCGCCGAGCTGACGGAGGCGCTCGAGGCGACCGGCGCGCAACTCAGCTTGCACATCGTCGACGCCTGTCGCTCCGGCGCCCTCACACGCGAGAAGGGCGCCTACCTCGGAGAGCGCTTCACGGTCGACACGGAGTCGTACGGCGAGGGCAAGGTCGTCATCACCTCGAGCGCGGAGTGGGAGGACTCACTGGAGAGCGACCGGCTCGGCGGCTCGTTCTTCACACTCCACATGGCGACCGGCCTCCGCGGCGCCGCCGACCAGGATGGCGACGGTCGCGTCACCCTCGACGAAGCCTACCGCTACGTCTACGGCCGGACCGTGCAGAGCACGCTCGCGAGCGGCGGCGGCGTGCAACACCCGACCTTCCGCTACGATCTCTCGGGCCGCGGCGATCTCACGCTCACCTGGCCGACCCGCGCGCGCGGCGTGCTCCGCTTCGGCGACGGCGACTACGCGGTCACCGAAGCCGTCTCCGGCCGGCTCGTCGCGGAGGTCGCGACGTCGGGTGCGTCGATCGGCGTCGCGCCCGGGCGCTACCAGATCGTGCGGCGCGCGCGGGACGCGCTGTTCTCCGGTCAGGTCGAGATCACCCCCGGCGCCGACGTGCGCGCGGAGGACGTCCTCGAGGAGCGGACGACGTACGCGCGGCTCGTCCGCAAGGGCCGCCCGACCGGGCCCGTCCTCGCGCACGCGATTCGTTTGCAAGCTGGCTTGCGCGGCAGGATCGCTTCGGGGCTCGAAGCGGCGCCGCTGTTCCGCGTCGGGTACGAGGTCGCGTTGCCGTGGCTGTCGACGATGGCGTACGTCGCGGCGACCACGCCCGCGGGGTTCGAGACCCCGCGCCTGTCGTACCGGACGCAGGAGCTCGGGTTCGGGTTGCTCGTGAGTCGCGCGATCGACTTCCGCTACGTCACGCTGCGCGGTGGCCTCGCGGCGGAGCTGGTGCGGCTGCACCAAGCGGAGGTCCGGGCCCGCGAACCGGATCGCACGAGCTGGGGCGGTGCGTTCTCGGCGCAGGTCGCGCTGGAGTCGGTGCCGATCGCGGATGTCCTCACGGCGGCGATCGTCACGGAGGCGGCGCTCTACGCCTACAACGCGTCGGAGGCGGCCGTCACGCCGGACCTCGAGGGCGGGAGCGTCGCGACGCGGCCCACCTATCGCGCGCTCCTCGCGCTGGGGTATCAGTTCTGATGATGCGTCGCGCGCTGTGGATGCTCGGGTTGGGCCTCGTCGCGTGCGGTGATCCGCTCGTGACCGAGCGCTTCGAAGGCACGCCCACGTTCGAGCTCGGCGGCGCGATCGTCCAGGCGAACGCGCGGATCCCCGCGAGCCACGGGACGGCGAGCGCGCGGCTGTTCTGGATCGGCGCGAGCCCGGACGACGGCGAGCAAGTCGCGACGCTCGGCGCCGGCTTCGCGGAGTTCTCGATGACGCTGTTCGATCCCCCGCCCGCCTCGGCGGCGGCGTTCTCGGATCGTGTCGATCGCGGCGCGCTCGGCATCGGCGTGATCGCCGTGTACGCCGACACCGACGACGACGGCCGCTTCGATCCGGACCAAGATCGCCTCCTCGGCGCGAGCGCGCAGCACGTCGTGGTCCATTCGAGCGAAGGCGTCGGCGTCGATGACCCGGCGTACGACGTCCTCGGCGCCGTCGCGCCCGGCTACCACGTCTACGAACACGACACGCCGAGCGCGTGCCGCTTCGTGGACGCCGCCGCCTGTCCGCCGGAGGGCGGCCTCGTCCTCGCGGACGACGCACGGAACGTCACGCTCACGTTATGGATGGAGCCCGGCGAAGTCCGCGTCCCGGCGCCGGCGATCGACGGCGACAACAGCATCTGGGCGCAACCGTGACGCCCGGCACGCCTCACCCCGCGTAGCGCCGACGAACTCGGCCGAGGGAAGATCCCCGGCGCCTCGGCGTACTTCGACTCCTGTGCAGACGGTGTTCGAGGTCCGGACCTACTGGCGCGGCGATCTCCTCGAGGTCGCGCACACCACGGCGGGCGCCGAAGGGCGCTCCCAGGAGGGCCCCCTCACCGTGGTCGTGCGCCGCGTCCGCGCCGCGATGCCGAGGCCGATCGCTCAGCCCACCGATTGGACGTTCGCGCGAATCCTCTGCCTGACGGCGATCGTCGAGCTGTGCCTCTTCGCCGTCTTCCTGCTCACGCCCGAGGACGACCTCACGTACGTCCTCGGCGATCGGCTCGGCACCATGAAGAGCCTCCCGGGCCCCGACTGGGTCGGGCGCCTGAGATCCGCGACGTTCTCCACGCGGCCCGGTGTGGCCGAGGGTCAGGCCGGTGCGCGCCGCAGCGGCCCACTCCTCACGTCTCCGCCCGGCTCGCGTACGTACCGGAGGCCGGAGCCGGACCTGATGATCGCGAAGATCCTGGGGTCGATCTCCACGCGGGGCTTCGGGGATGGCGCGGTCTTCGACAGCGTCCTCACGACCTCGGACGGCGGCGCCCTCGGAGCGCTCGTGGGCAACGAGGTGAGCGGCGGCGTCGCCGGAGGCTTTGGTCTCTCCGGGCTCGGGGAGGGCGGTGGCGGACGAGGCGAGGGGATCATCGGGCTCGGGAGCGTCGGCGTCATCGGGCGCGGCGGCGGCGGGAGCGGAGCGGTGGGCTACGGGAGCGGCGGCGGGCGCCTCGGGCGTCGCAGGACCGTCGTCGACGACAAGACCCGCGTCGTCTACTGCGACGAGATCGTCGACTACGTGATGGATCTGATGCCCGACCGCGACGCGTCGCGGCCCACGCGCAGCGCGCTCTACAGGAAGTGCCGCACGACGTCCGCCGTGAAGTCGATGACGTGCATCGGCCGCGCGAAGGACAAACGTGATCGTCGCATCGAGTTGTTGCTCCGCTGCGGCGACGGGATGCCGAGCCTCTTCCGCGACGCGCTCGCGAAGGAGGGCCGCCGCGAGTGAGGCGCTTCAGTCTTCGAGCCAGAGATCGTGCGCGCGGCTGCTGACCGGCTCGACCGCGATCGCTTCGCCGTCCCACACGAGCGCGGACTCCGCGAGGTTCACCGTCGGGCACACGTGCCGTGGCACCAAACGAACGACGGTGCCCAACGGGAGCACTTCACCGCGCGTGGCGCGGCAGGGGAGGTGCTCTTCGCTCGGCGTGAGCGCGACGAACTCGGGGTGGTCGAGGATCGCCGCGCACGGATCGCCGGCCTCGGCGGCGAGCGCCTTGCTCCCCGCGTCCAACGTCATGAGGCCCGGCGCGGGGTGGCTGACCACGCGCGCGATGACCTGCGCGGCGGACTCGAACTCGAGCTCTTCGCAGGTGTCGGTGCGGAGGTCGTCGTAGACGACGGTGCCCGGTGACACGCGGTGGATCGCGGTGAGTTCGGCGAAGGGTTCGTAGGCGAGCGCCGCGGCGAACGAGGGCGTCCCGCTCGTGACGAGCTCGGGCACGACGAAGCGCTCTTCGAGGCGGTGCATCGCGGCGATCAGCGGCGCGTAGGCCTCGTGACACTGCGCCGCGCGCTCCGCCGACGACCCGGAGTGAACGTGCCCCTCGTACGCGTGGACTCCGCCGAAGCGCGCGCCCGCGGCGTCGATGATGCGCTCGATGATCTCGATGCGATCGACGGGCACGCCGGTGCGGTTCATCCCGACGTTCACGTCGACGAAGAGGCCGAGCGGCGCCGGCACCGCGCGGGCGTGCGCCGCGTCTTCCGTGAGGACCGAGACGCGGACGCCGGGGTGCCGCGTCGCGAGCGCGGCGAGCTTCGTGAGCGCCGGGCCCTGGTGCGGGTACGCGACGAGGACGTCGGCGCCGTCTTCGACGACCGAGAGGAGGTGCTCGGCTTCGCGCGTGGTCGCGCACTTGAACCGCGTGAGCCCGGCGGCGGTCAGCTCGGCGAACGTGCGCGCGAGCTTCGAAGTCTTCACGTGCGGGCGGAGGCGCTCCAGTCCCGCCATCGCGACGAGGCGCGCCACGTTGCGGCGGACCGCGACGAGGTCGATGAACAGAGCCGGGGTGATGACGCGATCGAACTCCATGGTCACTCCAGTGCGTAGAAGCGCGCCCACGCGAGCGGTGAGGAGAGCGGCGTCCACGGCTGCGTGACGCCGTAGCGCGCGACGGGCTCCCGCGTGCCGCGCACCGCGCCGTGGACGGCGTGGCGGCTCCCGTTCGCGGCGAACATCCGGACGCCGGCGGGAACGATACGGACGCTCCGCTCCTCGTCGTCGATCGTGAGGGTGTCGGCCCGGAGGAAGCGTTGGAGGCGAGCTTCGAAGGTCGACTCGTTGTCGGCGATCCAGTCCGCCTCCTCGTGTGTGAGCGGCGCGCGGCCTCGGACGCGCAGCGCGAGCTTGCCGTTCGTGACCACCGGCTCGGGATCGGCATCGATGAACGCGGACTGATCGAGGATGTAGCTCGGGGACTTGCGATCGTCGTCGAGCCAGATGCCGTAGCGGACGTCGCCGACCAGGAACGCGTGGTAGAGGCTGTTGACGGCGTCGCCGATGCGCAGCTCCTGGAGCGCCTTCGGGGACTTCGTTCGCGGCTGGACGACGGCGCCCAACTGCAGCGCCGCGATCGCGCTCGGGCTCCCTTCGGCGCCGGCGATCCAGAGGTCGTTACCGTGCGCGTCGAAGTAGCGCGTCGCGAGGACGAACGTCTCCACGAAGACGCTCAGGGCGTCACGCGCTTCGGCTTCGCCGTCCGGATCCCTGCGCACCTGGATCGTCGCGTCACCGTCGAAGGCGTAGCGCGTCAGACCTCCGCCGCGGGTGCGGACGGACAACGCGCGCGCCCCCGCCGCGACGAAGAGCGCGGCGCACTGGCTGTTGGTGCCGTTGGTGAAGTGGGTCCCGCGCCAGCGCGTCCCGAAGCGGTAGACGGGGACGCGCCGGCCGCCGATCGCCTCGAACGCGGCGGGCTCCACCAGGCCGCTCAGATCCGGCCACTCGGGGCGACAGCGGTTCGGCAGGTAGGTGCCGTAGTCGGAGGGCGTCGTCGTGGAGAAGCCGACGCCCTCCGTCGCGCCATCGTCACGCACCACCCAACTCCAGGCCAGCATCGCTTGGTACATGCGCAAGCCGAATTGCACCGACAGCTTCCCGGAGCGCGCATCGAACGTGACCTCGTGGTCCAACGCCGCTGTCGCGGGCGGCGGTGCGGCGGGGAGCGGGGCTTCGGCGTCGCGCTCTTCGAGGTCACGGTCCAGCGCGATCAGCGTGGCGCGGTCGACGGCGCCCTCCGGGGGATCGTCCTGGGCTCGCGCGCCGTGGATCGCGTCGGAGTGATCGCTCTGGAAGGCGCGCACGGCGGCCTCGGTCGCGGCTCCGAACGTCCCGTCGATCCCGTCGCGCGCGGGGCCGAAACCGCCGAGCGCGTAGCCCCTCGATCGGAGCGCGCGTTGGACCGCGGCGACGGCGACGGGATCCGGATCGTCTCTCGCGATCATCGTCGCATCACCCCGGGCGAGGCGGACGAGGCGCTCGACCGTGCCGAGCGTCGACGACACGAGCGCTGCGTCGGGATCGAGCGAGGTGAGCGCGCTGTGTTCCGTGGCGAGGAGCTCCGTGCTCGACTCCGTCGCCGGCTGCGCGTCCACGGTGATGGGCTGTCGCGCGCGGGCGACGATCGCGTCCGCGTACTCCGCGTACGGCCCGGTCAGATCCACGAACCGCGGGCCGCCCTCCGCGCCGTTCGGGTAGCGACGCTCGATCCACTGCGCGACGCGGAGCGGCCCCGCGTAGTGCGCCACGAGGACGAAGCGCAGGGCACCGTCGTCGTCCGGCGCTCCGAACCGCCCGAACGCGATGGTGTCGAGCGCCTCGGCGAGCTCGGCGAGGTGACGCACGAGCGCGATGATCGCCTTCGCGGGATCGAAGCGCTCGTCGCCGGCGCGATCGAGCGCGTCCGTCGGGTAGGGCGCGAGGCCGTGGCGGTGGTCGTCGGTCTGTTCCGGCGAGGCCCCGGTGTCGAGCCCCGCCGCCCGCGCTTCACTCGCGCCGAGCATCGCGACGCCCGCGAAGCCCAAGTGATCGTGGGCGGACGCGTCGAACGCACTCGCTTGCGCGAGCAGCGACTTCACGACGAGCGGGTCCGCCTTCGGCCACGCCGCGCAGGCCGTCAGGATCGCCGCGTCGAAGTCGTTCTGTCCCGTGAGTCGTCGAGGTTCGACGCGGAACCGACGGCGGAGCTCCTGCTCGAAGTCGTCGGTCCACTGCGTCTCGATCGAGGTCGGAGTCGAGGTCATCGCGGCACTACGTCCTCGAGCTCGATCCCCACGGCCCGACGGAGATCTTCCTTCGCGACCTCGATGTCGTAGCGGGCCGCGACCATCGTCCGCCGCGCGTCGGTGAGGCTGGTCTCCGCGTCGCGCAGCTCGAGCGCGGTGCCGCGACCGGCTTCGAAGAGGCCGCGCGCGAGCCGGACGGCCTCCTCGGCGGCGCGCACCCCGCGCTTGGAGAGATCGTGGATGCGGCGCTGGCGTTCGAGGCGGTTGAGCTCCGCGTCCACGTTCGAAACCGCGCGCCGGACGGCGTCGTCGAGGTTGGTGAGCTGCTTCTTCAACGCGACGCGCGCCTGCGCGACGCGCGCGTCGGTCGCGCGCCCTTCGAATAGGTTCCACCGCAGCACCAGATCCAGCGCCGCGACGTAGTTCTCGATCGGGTTCCCGAACACGGTCCCCGCCATCGGGTTGTTGCGCTGGTAGCTCGCCTGGATCGCGAGCACCGGCCAGTAGTCGGCCTTCGCGACGTCGATGTCCTTCGCCGCCACCGCCATCTCGGCGCGCATCTGTTCGAGGTCGGGGCGGTGCTCGAGCGCCGACTGCACGAGCGCCTCACGCTCCGGCAGAACGAACGCGACCACGGACGAAGTCGCCGACTCCTCGATCACCAGCTCGAGCGGCGAGTCGGAGGCCTGCCCCATCTGGAGGTTGAGCGCCTGCACCGCGAGGTCGCGCTCGAGGAGGCGGTTCTCCAGCTCGATCTGATCCGTCGCCAGGTTGCGCGCGGTGGTCGCGACGTCGCGCGTCGTCCCGCGCCCGACCTCCACCAGCACCTCCGCGCGCTCGACTTGTTTCTCGGAGAGCGTGACGCGCTCTTGGATCGTGCGCACCGCGTAGTCGGCTTTCGCGAGATCGTAGAACGCCCGCGCGGTGAGCGCGCGGACCTCGTTCTCCACGTTCCGGAGCGCAGCCTTCCGGCTCTCTTCGATGTCCGAGACCCGCGCGAGTACGGTCCACCAGCGGCCGCCGTCGTAGATCAGTTGGCGCCCCGAGAGCCCCACCGAGAAGCGCGCCTGACTGAACGTCCCCGAGCCGCCGACGACCGGTTGGTCCGGCGCGACGACCATCTGGTTCCCGCTCTGCGCGACGTTCACGAGGAACCCGCCCGCGCTCGCCGATAGGTTCAGGTTCGGGAGGATCGCGGAGAGCGCCGCCATGTGTTCGGCGTCGACGAGCACGACGTCCTGTCGCGCCACCACGACCTGCGCCGAGTGTTCGAGGGCCCGCTCGATGGCTTCGTCGAGCGTGAGCGGCGC
>JAUHYN010001345.1 GCA_030426505.1 bacterium
GGCCGAGCGCGGAGCGGTCGGTCCGAAGACTGTGCCAAGGTCGTCGCGAAGCGAGGACCGTTATGGCCATGGCTGAGGCCGAGCGCGGAGCGGTCGGTCCGAAGACTGTGCCAAGGTCGTCGCGCAGCGAGGACCGTTATGGTCTGATCCGCCTCAGGTGGACGTCGTCTCGGGCGGAGGCGCTCTCTTCCCGACGCGCCACCCCTCGAAGAAGAGCCAGAACATCCCGCCCATGATCGCGACGTCCGCGACGTTGAAGATCCCCGTCCGCAGCCAGGGGCCGATGCCCACGTTCATGAAGTCGACGACGCGCCCGTCGCCGACGAACCGATCGATCAGGTTCCCGAACCCGCCGGCGGCGAGGAGCGACAGCGCGACGAACTGATACCGCGACAGGTCGCGGCGCCAGAACAGGTAGACGATCGTCCCGAGCACCAAGAGCGAGCTCCCCGCCGCGAACAGGGCGAACCGCCACGACTCGGGGAGCGTCCCGCCGAGCCCGAGGAACGCGCCGGGGTTCTCGGCGTACTGCAGGCGGAACGTGTCCGCGAAGAACGACATCGTCGGCTGCCCGCGGAGGGACTGAGAGGCGAGGTGCTTCGTCCCTTGGTCGCAGCCGATGCACGCGACCGAGAGGACCAGGAACACGAAGAGGCGACGCATCCGACGAGTCTAGCCCAACAGTTCGTCGATCGCGCGCCTCAGATCGGACGGCACGAACGGCTTCGGGAGAAACCGGTGCCCCTGGGCGAGGAGCGGGAGGAGCGCTTCGTCTCGGGTGTGGCCCGACACGAACAAGACTGGGAGCTCGGGGTGGTCACGCAGGAGCCGCGTCGCGAGCCCGACGCCGCTGAGGCCGGGCATCTGGATGTCCGTGACCAAGAGGTCGAACGCGCCGTCGCGGCGCTCGGCGATCGCGAGCGCCTGCTGGGCGTCCTCGGCCGCGTGGACCTCCCAGCCGAAGCGCTCGAGCGCGCGCGCGACGACGCGACGCACCGAGGGCTCGTCCTCGGCGAGGAGGACCGCGCGCCGCCGGGGCGCGGGCGGCGGGGCCTCGACGGTGGCCTCGGGTGTGGCCGAGGCCGTCGGCGGCTCCGCGTGAGGGATGAAGACGCGAAAGGTCGCGCCCCGACCCGGCGCGGAGTCGATCTCGATGTGTCCGCCGCTCTGCATCACGGTCCCGTAAACCGTCGCGAGGCCGAGGCCCGACCCGGAGTGCTTCGCCTTCGTCGAGTAGAACGGCTCGAAGATCTGGCCGGTCGCTTCGGCGTCGACGCCTTCGCCGGTGTCGGAGATCGACAGTCGGACGTACGTGCCGGGCTCGGCGTTCGCGGCGCGCGCCGCCGCGCGGTCGAGGCGATGAAGCGCGGTCTCGATCCCGAGCACGCCGCCCGAAGGCATCGCGTCGCGCGCGTTCGCGGCGAGGTTCATGATCACCTGCTCGATGGAGGCGCGATCCGCGCGGACGGTGGTGTCCTCTTCGGTGAGCGTCGCGACGACCCGGATGTCGTCACCGATCGTCCGGTCCACCAACTCGGTCATCGAACGGACGACGGCGTTCAGGTCCAGCGGCTCCGACACGAGGACCTGCTGCCGACCGAACGCCATGAGTTGCCGCGTGAGCGTCGCGGCGCGGTCGGCCGCCTGTCCGATCGCCGCGAGATCCGGATCGTTCGGCCGCTCCTCATGCAGCGAAGCGCACGCCGCCATCACGACGGTCAGGAGGTTGTTGAAGTCGTGCGCGACGCCCGCGGCGAGGCGACCGACGGCCTCGAGTTTCTGTCGCTGACGCAGCCGCGCCTCCTCGTCGCGCGCGCGCCGCTGCGCCAACGCGAGGGCCACCGACGGCGCGACCTGATCCGCGACCGCGTGGAGCGTCGTGACGAGCTCGGGCGTCGGCGGGACGTCGCGCTTCCACGCCGCGTGGAGGAAGCCGATCAGCGCGTCCTGTCGCCTCAGCGCGGTGCTGTACCCGACGCGATAGCCGAGATCGTAGAGCGCCCGGATCGGGGGCTCGTCACGGACGTCGTAGCGGACCTGCACGAACGACTGCCCGTCGAAGAGGGGGCGATGGACCGCGAGCACGGGCACGCGCTCCCCGCGTTGGTAGCCGCCGGTGTCGCCGAGGATCGCGATGAGCTCTTGCTCGTTC
>JAUHYN010000188.1 GCA_030426505.1 bacterium
CACCTGACGATGAAGGGCGTCGAGAAGTTCTTCGGCGCGCGCGCGTCGCAGTTGCGGCAGGAGCTCGAGGAGAAGAAGACGCGCAAGACGATCCTCGAGCGTCAGCTCGGCCAGATCCTCGCGGGCGCGAAGATCACCGACATCGAGTTCTCGGACCTCTCCGACATCGAGGCGCCCGTGCAGTACGAGTACAGCTTCGAGGTGCCGCGCTACGGGCGCGTCGCGGGGGATCGGCTGCTGCTCCCCGTCGCGCTGTACCAACACCAGGTCGCGCGGGCGTACGCGCAGCTCGCGGAGCGCAAGACCGCGCTCTACATCAACCACCCGTGGACGACGACGAACGCGATCCGCTACCAGCTGCCGGACGGCGCGAAGATCGAGCAGCTCCCCGAGGGGCTGACGATCGATTCGAAGCACGTGAAGTTGGTGCAGGTCGTCGAGCGGACGCCGGACGGGTTCCTCACGCGCGACACTGTGTCGCTCCTGTCCAAAGAGATCCCGCCGGAGGACTATCCGGAGTTCAGGAAGGCGTGCCTCGCGATCGACCGCGCGCTGGAGCGAGGGGTGGTGATCAAGTGGTGAAGCGTCTCCTACCGATCCTCTTCGTCGGGCTGTTCGCCTGCAAGACGACGCCGACCGCGAAGTCCTTCGAGCCGCTGCCCACGGCGATGGCGCCCGCGGACGCCCGCGAACGCGCGCACACCCTCAAGGACCACGGCGCCGCGGCGGTCCTCGCCTGGATCGAGGGCAACGATCGCGCGTACGCGCGCGAGCGCCTCGACGCCGGCATCGAGGCCGCCCCGAACAAGCTGCGGCTCCGGATCGCGCGCGCCGTACTGTCGATCTTCGAGCTCGACGAAGCGGCCGCGACGAAAGACCTCGCGCACGTGGTCGCCGTCGCGCCGAACTCCGCGGAGGCGGAGCTGGCGATGGTGTTGATCGCGGATCGCCTCCGCGCCACGCGCGACGCGGCGCTCCTCGGCGACATCCTCGCGAAGACGCTCGAGGTCGGGCGGGCCGAGCGCGTTCGCCTCGCGGCCTCACTCTCGGCGCGGATCGCGGCGGCGTTGAATCGTGACGACGACGTAGACCGGGCAATCGAGCGCGCGGGGCTCGTGGTCCAGTGGCGCGGCGTCGGGCCGATCGCTCCGATGGATCGGCGCGCGTTCGTCGAACCCAACCGCTACGAAGCGTCCAGCGACTGGTCGAAGCCGGATCCCTTCCGCGGGACGTTGCCGGCGATCGACACGCAGGACGGCTCGAGCCGAGGCAACGTCCGGATCTCGGGGGCCGCCGGCCTCCACGTGTTCGAGTCGTTCGTGCAGCTCGGCGAGGCCCAGGGCGCGCTGCTCCTCGAGGCGCAGCTCCCCACGGTCGCGCGCATCGCGATGGACGGCGAAGTGTTGATCGATCACGACGTCGGCCCCCGGCAGCGCCGCGATCGCGTGCGCGTGTTGGTCCGCGCGAAGCCGGGCTGGCACCGCGTCACGCTGACGGTCCTCGGCAGCCCCTCGCACCGCCCGTCGCTCGGGTTCCTCGCGGTCGACGGCGCGCCGGTGATCACCGCGCAGGCGTCGTCGCTCCCGGCCGGGGCGCAGCTCGTGGCGGTCGGCCCCGCGGTCGGTCAGCGCGCACTCGACGCGGACGATCCGATCGACGCGCCCGACCTCGTCGATGCGTGGACGCGCTCCGACGACTGGGCGTGGTTCGGCCGCGCCGTCTCCGGGCTCGTCGAGCTGTCGCGCTGGTACCGCGATCGCGAAGGCGCGAAGCGACACCTGTTCGGGGTCGAGGACGCCGCGCCGCAGTCGGCCGCGCTCCACCTCGCGCGCGGGCGCCTCATGCGCTGGACCAATCGCCCCGACGGCATGGTGCAGGCCGCGGTGTCGGAGGCGCTCGAACACGATCCGACGCACCCCGCCGCGCTCGTGTCGCTCGCCGCGTCGATTCAGTCCGATGATCCCGACCGCGCCCTCGCGCTCGTCGAACGCGCCGAAGCCGCGGCGCCCGACTCGATTCGCCCGGCGGTGCTGCGGCTCCGCATTTATCGGCAACGCGGGTGGCGCGCGGAGGCGATCGCGCTGCTCTCGAAGATCGTCGAGCGCGACCCGCCGGCGAGTGTGCTGCGCGACGGCGCCGAGTTCCTCCGTAGCCTCGAGCGCGTCGAGGAGGCCAACACCCTCGTCGCGCGCGCCGACGCGATGACGAAGGACGAGGTCTCCGTGGAGGCGCAGCTCATCCGCGGCGAGACCGACGAAGCGATCGCGAAGCTCGTGGAGCGCGGCGGCGCCCACAACCTCGCGCGCGCCGCGGCGCTACTGTTCGCGCAGGGCAAGCGTGAAGACGCGAAGAAGCGCGCCGACCAGGCGCTCGAACGCGACCCCGACCACACCGCTGCGCTCGAGGTCCGTCTCCGTCTCGCGGTCCTCGAAGGAGACGCGGGACAAGTGCGCGCGTTCGTCGAGCGACTCCGCGTCGCGGGGAGCGCCTCCATCGCGCACGAGGTCTTGCGCACGATCGTGACCGGCGACGCGCTCGCGGGACCGCAGCCCGGGACATGGCTGGCGAAGGAGCTCGAGCACGACGTCTGGCCGGAGATCCGCTACGTGTCGGGCACCGACGTCCCGAAGGGACTGGACCCCGCCGATCCGCGCACGCGCTACGCGAGCGTGAAGCTGTTGGATCGCGTGGTCGACTACGTTCGACCGAACGGCCAGGCGCTGACGTGGCGACACGAAGTCACGCGCCTCCAGACGAAGGAAGCGACGGACAAGGCCGGTGAGTTCCGCATCCCGGGCGAAGCGCTCCCGGTGACGCTGCGGACGTTGAAGCCGGACGGGCGCCGCCTCGACGTCGACCAACACAGCGGCAAGAACGACCTCTCCTTCTCCGCGCTCGCGCCGGGCGACGCCGTCGAGCGCGAGTGGGTCGACGTCACGAGCCCCGCGACCGCGTGGGGAGGTTACATCCGCCGCTTCTACTTCTCGGGCACGACGCCGACCGCGCGCGCCGACTTCGTGGTCGTCGTCCCGGAGGGGCTGACCGTCTGGACGCACAGCTACCACGGCGCGCCCGAGCCCGTGATCCAGCGCGAGGACGGCCGCACGATCTACGTCTTCTCCGCGCGCGACATCGAGGCCTTCCAGCCGGAGCCGCACTCGGCGCCGTGGGAAGAGTTCATCCCGTTCGTCGTCGTCGCGGTGCAGGCGGATCAGGATCGCGCGCTCGACGCCAACACGCTCGGACTCGATGCGTTGGTCCGCACGTCCTACGACGTCGAGGCGACCGCGCACCAGATCGTGAAGGGCGTCGCGCCCGAGGAGCACGTGCGCGCGCTCTTCGATTGGGTGTGCAAGGAGATCGGCGACGGGCGCGCGCGTGAGCCCTCCGTCGTCCTCGCCACTCGCCGCGGCGACCGCGCGGGGATCTTCGCGGCGATGCTCCACGCGATCGACGTCGAAGCGGAAGTCGTCCTCGCGGAGTCCGGGGCCGAGCTCGACCTCTCGCCGCAGTTCCCGATGACCTCGCGCTTCGAGACGGGGCTCGTCCGGATCCGCACCGACGGCGGCGTGCAGTGGGCCTTCCTCGAAGGCAAACAACCGTGGCTCGGGCGCCTCCCGCCCTTCATGCGCGACGGCGCCTACGTCACGTGGTCGCCTCCGAGCGTCCACCCGATCCGCAACCGCGAGGTCGACACCTGGACGCTCGCATCGCACGTCGAGCTCGAGGTCGACGCCACGGGCAACGCCGCCGGGCGCGTGCTCCTCACGCTCCCCGGCACGTACGGCGCGCAGCTGCGCGAGTTCCTCCTCGGCGCGCGCGAGGAGCAGGCGAAGCGTCAGCTCCAGGGCTGGCTCGCCGCGCTCATCCCGGGCGCGCGGCTCGTCGAGTTCACGACGATCAACGCGGAGGATCCTCTTCAGCCGTACGGCCTCGACGCGCGCGTCGTGATCGACGGGTTCATGGCGCTCGAGGGCGACCAGCTCGTCAACGAGCAGTTCTTCTCGGACCTGCTCGCGTCGCGTTCGATCGGGATGCCTTCGCTCGCCGCGTACCTCCAGACGCCGGTTCGCAAGTCACCGATGCTCATCCGCGAGAACAGCGAGCAGATGACGGTGGTGGTCCGCTTCCCGTCGAGCGCCGCCGAACCGCTCGAGGTGCCGCAGAGCTTCACCCGCGGGATGGACTTCGGACAGTTCAGCCAAGCGTTCGAGTGGGACGCGGCGAAACACGAGGCGCGCCTCGTCCGCACCGAGTCCACGCCGCTGCGGCGCCTGAAGGCGGAGGCGTTCGGCCCGTTCCGCGAGTCGGCGCAAGAGATCTTGCAGACCCTCCGCAACCGCCTCGTGGTCCCGATCGGGAAGGTCGAGACCGCTCAGCTCGACGCCAACCGCTGACGCCACTCTTCGATCAACCGCTCGGGGCGGCTGTGCTGCACCGGGTGGAACGACGGCGCGAAGTACGCGAGGTACGGGACGATCAGCACGCGGAGCAGCCCGGGCTCCAACCACAGCCTCTTCATGCCCCGCCGCCACACGCCGAGGTCGAACAAGCGCCCGCTCTGACGGAGCAGGCCCACGTGGTACCCGCTCATGATCACCACGAGGAAGAACGACGACAGGAGCATCGTCCCCACGCGTCGCCCGTAGGAGCCGTCGACGCGCGCGAGGAGATCGAACGCGACGTGTTTGTGCTCCGTCTCCTCGAGCGCGTGCCACAGCCACATCCGCTGCACCTCGCCCGTCGCGGCCTCGTGGTGCGCCGGGGTCTCGAGGAGCTGCTCCGCGAGCAACGCGGTGACGTGTTCGAGCGCGGCCGTGACGCCGAGCTGCGCGCGCGCGGACAGGCGTCGGCGGCCGAAGTCGAGGAGCCGCCGGAGCCGCCGTTCGTACTTCGGGACCTTCGTGAAGCCTTGGCGCACGAGCATCGCGTTGAACGCGCGGTGCGCGCGGCCGTGCATCGCCTCCTGCTCGATGAACCCGAGGATGTCGGCCTCGTGTCCCGCCTCGCGTCCCGGATCGGACTCGAGGTGGCGGAAGTGTTTCACCGCGTCGACGAAGAAGCGCTCGCCCTCCGGGAGGAGGATCGAGAACGCGTCGAAGAACGTGGAGACATAGAGGTCGTCGGCGTACCAGTCGCGCGGGACGTCCGAGAAGTCGAAGTCCAACGCTCGCCGGGGGATCGCGCCCATGACCACGATCTTGGTTCTCCGGGCGAGCGGGACAATGTCGCCTCGTGACAGATTGGTTGTCCGTTCGGGCCAACGCGAGCGCCCCCTTGCGCACCGCGCGTGCGTCGGGTGTGCTGAACCGGTCGATGCGCGCGGATGCCCCGACCTTCCACGGTTCGTACGCGCTCCACCTGCTGCAGCTCGTGGAGCGCTGGGACGTGTCGGCGGACGCGATGCTCGACGGCCTCGACCTCGACGTCGAGGAGCTCTCGGACCCGCGCACCTACGTCCCGCTCACCGCCGCGCGCACGCTGGTGGAGCGCGCGTTCGCGCTCACCGAGGAGCCCGCGCTCGGGTTCTTCATGGGGACGACGCTGCGCCTGTCGACCCACGGCTACCTCGGCTTCGCGGCGCTCGCGGCGAAGAACGTGTCGGGCGCGCTCGCGGTCGCGGAGCGCTTCGTCTCCACGCGCACGGACGCGTTGCGGTTCGTATCGAGGCGCGACGGCGCGCGCGTCGCGTTGACGGTCGAGGTGAATCCGGCGCTCGGCGACACGTTCACCACGTTCCTCGTCGGCACGGTGTTCGTGACGATCGCGTACGCCGCGGAGCTCATCACGCAGCGCCGCCTCGAGGGTGTGGCGGAGGTGACGTTCGCGGAGCGCCCGGAGTTCGCGCGCTTCCATGGCGTGCTGCACGGCGACATCCGCTACGGCCAGCCCACGAACCGCCTCGTCTTCGACGCGTCGATCCTCGACCTGCCGCTCGTAATGGCCGACGAGGCCGCGTCTCGCCTGGCGATCGAGCAGTGCGAAGCCGAGCTGTCACGCATGTCGGACCTCGAGCCGGCCGTCGCCGAGGTGCGGCGCCACCTCCCGACCGAGGGCGGGTTCCGGTCGCTCGAATCGGTCGCGTCGCGTATGCACGTCTCGCCCCGGACGCTCAAACGGAAGCTCGCGAGCGCAGGCACCTCGTTCTCGCAGCTGTTGGACGAGATGCGCCGCGTACGCGCGGAGGCGCTGCTGCAGGATCGTTCGCTCGGCCTCGAGGACATCGCGGCGCGGCTGGGCTACGCGAACGCCGCGAACTTCTCGCGGGCGTTCCGACGGTGGACGGGACGGACGCCGCGCTCGTCCTGATGCGCGTTGATTCGGGCGCCTCGATCGCGGAAGGTGCCGGCATGAGCACCTTCGAGGCGAGCGGCGTCATCACGTTGACCACGGACTTCGGCCACAAGGGCCCCTTCGTCGCATCGATGAAGGGCGTGATGGTCTCGCACTTCCCGACGGCGAAAGTGATCGACCTGACCCACGAGATCCTCGAGCACTGGCCCGCGGAGGCCGGGTTCTGGTTGGAGCGCTCGTACAAGTACTTCCCGCGCGGCACGGTCCACATGGCGGTCGTGGATCCGGGCGTCGGCACTTCGCGACACATCCTCGCCGCCGAGCACGACGGGCACGTCTTCATCGCGCCGGACAACGGGCTGCTCACGCCGATGCTCGAGATCGGCGTGGACCGCGTCCACGCGATCGACATCGGGCGGCTCGGGAAGATCGTCCCGTCCGCACCCAGCGCGACGTTCCACGGGCGCGACATCTTCGCGCCGGTGACCGCGGAGATCGCGGCGGGGCGGCTGCGCGTCGAGCAGGTCGGCCCGGCCGTGAAGGAGTTGGTGCCGTCGTGGGTCGAGCCCGCCGAGGTCGTCGGCGACGAGGTCCGCGGCATGGTCATCGCGGTCGACAACTTCGGGAACCTGATCACCAACGTCGGCGCGGAGCTCATCGAGGCCTTCGAGCAGGCGTCGGTCCACGTGGGTGGCGCCGACGCGCCGCTGCTGAGGACGTACGCCGACAAGAAGCCGGGCGAGTACCTCGGCCTGATCAACTCGTTCGGGGTGCTCGAGGTCGCGCGCGCCGAGAAGAGCGCCGCGGACGACCTCGGCGTGTCGCGCGGCGCGCCGGTGACCGTGCGCAGGAAGTGAGTCAGGGCGCGGGCGGGATCGTCTCGCGCACGTCCTTGCAGGCGTAGCGCTCGGTGAAGTCGGTCTGCTCGAAGTCCGGGTCGAGCGGCGCGCCGTCGGCGTACGTGAACTCGCGGCCGTTGATCGACACGACGCCGCGGATGAAGTTCGTGGCCCCGGTCCCCGCGTAGGATCCGTTGAACGCCTCGAGCCGCGCGTAGTCGAGCTGCACGTCGAACTGTTTGCCGTCGAAGAAGATCGTGGCCGGCGTGGCGGTGAGCTCGACGTCCGTCATGTGCGCGATGTTCGTCTGCACTTGGTAGTTGCCGGGTTCGCTCGCCATCTCGGCGACGATCGGCCGGACGCGCGCGCGCACCGTCGCGCTGTCGATGAACATGGCGCGCTCGGTCTGCATCGCGCCTGGCTCGAGGTCGTACGCGATGAAGTCGTTCAACGCGACGCCGTGTAGCTGGATGTCGACGGCCTCGGGGCTGTCCGGGACGATCGAGTCGAAGATGACGAGGAGTGATTCGCGCAGACCGGTGACCGTACGCGTGACGTCGAAGTCGGCGGTGCCGGAGAAGTTCTTCGTTCGACCCTTGCAGTCCTCTTGGTACTCCGAGCCGCGCGCTGACTCGAGGCGGCACTCGTCGACGTGCCACGTCATCGAGCCTTGCTCCCCCGGCTCGCCGATGACCTCGTCGGGGCGCGCCTTCACGAGGAGCGCTTCGAAGCCGCAGTCGTCGTCGTTGTTGATCAGCGTGCCGAGCGCGCCGACGGTCTGGATCACGAGCCGCCCCGCGCCCTCTGCGAGGGCCTTCTGCATGTCGCATTCGCCGTCGTCCTTCGGGACGACGAGCTCGGCGTCGCACGTGTAGCTGCGGTCGAACGCGGCGGCGTCGAACGCGGGATCGAGGATCGGGTCGTCGGAGATCGGGATGTCGAACACGTCGCCGTCCACGACGATCTGGCCGGCGAGGTAGTTCTCGCGGTCGCCCTTCCGCCCGTTCTGCGCGGCCAGGTTGGAGGTGTCGAGGCCGACGCCGAACGTCATGCCCTCGCTCGCGACCTCCGCGACGCCGTTCGCCCAGGTGACGCCCTCGAAGCTCGTGACCGGCGTCTGCTTCGAACACGCGCCGGTCACCGTATCGATCGCCACGCGCGGGAAGACGCGGCCGGTGAGTTCGCCTTCGGCGACGGTGAGTTTGTTGTCGCCGGGATCGCTCCAGACCGCGAAGTCCTGGAAGGCGGCGGTGAGGGTCAGCTCGGCCGGGTCGCGCGTGGTGGGGACGATCGCGTCCTCGGGATCACCGGACACGTAGCCGCGCACGACCTTCGAGCCGCGGACGTGGACCGTGCCGCTCGCGTAGGTGTTCTTTCCGTTGCAGTCGGTGTCGATGACGGTGCCGGGCGCGAACGTCATCGTGCAGGACGGCATGTCGTAGGTCGCGGAGCCGCCGGGCGCGCCGACGTCGCCCTGGATGGTGGGGTTGTACTTCACGTCGGGGCTCGAGAAGCCGCAGGACGCGTCGGCCTCCGCGAGCTTCGCGAGCATGCCGAGCGTCTGGATGGAGAGCTGCGACGCGCCCTGCGCGATCAGCGGGCGCACGTCGGTCTCGCAGTCGTAGCGGACCGGCATCGTGATCTCGGGCTTGCAGGCGTACGAGGCGATCTGCTCATCGCGATCGTAGTCGGGGTTGAGCGCTTTCTCGTCGTCGTTGATCGGGATGGACTCCTGCGAACCCCACACGCTGATCGATCCCCACAGCGCGTTCTCGCGGTCCTCGAACTTGCCGTTCACCGCGTTGAGATCGGAGCCGTCCACCTCGACTTCGAAGTCGCGCCCGACGCGCACTTTGGACGGCGCGTAGCTCACGGCTTCGAGCGTCGCGTCGCCGGTCGCGACGGAGCACACGCCGCGGTCGCGGTCGGCGGCGACGCGCGGCCTGACGATCGCGGAGATCGATCCCGTGATCATCTCGAGGAAGGCGTCGCTGTCGGAGCTCGTGACCTTGAAGTGATCGTACTCGGCGGACTCGATGTGGATCGTGACGGCGGTGGGGCCGGCCGGGACGACGGGCGTCGCGCGATCGCCGGTAATGTAGCCCTCGATCGTGCGCGTGGCGGTGACCTTCACCTCGCCGCTCGTCGTGGCGGTGACGTCGTTGCAGTCGGTGCTCTCCTCGTGCGCGGCCGAGAAGTCGAGCACGCAGCCCTCGACGCGCCACGTGACGGTCCCCGTCTGCCCCGCTTCGGCGGACGCGACCCAGCTGTCCTTCGCGGCCTCGCTCTCGAAGCCGCACGCGGTGTCGTCGTTGACCGCGGTGGCGATCGCGCCGACGTTTCGGATGGTCAGCCGCGACAACCCCTGCCCGACGCGGCCCGGGGCGCACTTCTCACACGCGACGAGCGAGAGCGTGAGGAGGAGGACGGCGTAAGGCTTCTTCCGGACCACGGGATCGAGTACACACAAAGTGTTGAGTAGCACTCAATGCTACCAGGTCAGAATTCCCCCCGACCGGCGGTCCTGGACCGATTGGTCAGGGCTCCGAATGCGCGCCAAGGCGCCCTCGCCGGGCAGATCGAAAAAAGGTTCGTCCCCTGTCGATCCTTTGCGACTGCGTTCGTGGTGAAGGCAGAGGGCCGAACGAACGGCTCCCACCACGAAGGAACGAGAGCAAGAGATGAAGCAGTACATGATGTCCGTGTTCATGGTCGAAGGGGCCCCGATGCCGTCCGAGGAGCGGATGAAGGAGATGTTCGCCGCGGTCGACGCATTCAACGAGGAGGTCAAGGCGGCCGGCGCGTGGGTGTTCGCGGGCGGGCTGCACCCCGCCGACGTGTCGACGACCGTGCGCCACGAGGGCGACGACCTGGTCCTGACCGACGGGCCCTTCGCGGAGTCGAAGGAACACGTCGGCGGGTTCTGGGTCATCAAAGCGCCCGACCTCGACGCCGCGCTCGCGTGGGCGAAGAAGGGCGCGAAGGCGTGCGGCGGCGCGGTCGAGGTGCGGCCCTTCCAGGACGACGCGGAGGACTGAGGTGGTCGACGTCGCCCGGGTCAACGCGATCTTCCGCGAGGAGTCGGGTCGCGTGGTCGCCGCGGTCGTGAAGCGCTTCGGCGACATCGACCTCGCCGAGGAGGTCGTGCAGGACGCCTTCGTCGCCGCGGTGGATCGCTGGCCGGCCGAGGGCGTCCCGCCGAACCCGGGCGCGTGGATCACGACCACGGCGAAGCGGCGCGCGATCGATCGCCTCCGCCGGGAGGCGTCGCGCGAGGAGCGCCACGCGGAGGCCTCGCGACAGGAGGCGCTCCTGCGGGAAGAGGAGGACGCGGCCGTGCCGGACGAACGCTTGCGGTTGATCTTCACGTGTTGCCACCCGTCGCTCGCGCGCAGCGCGCAGGTCGCGTTGACGCTCCGGCTCCTCGGCGGGCTCGAGACCACCGAGATCG
>JAUHYN010000189.1 GCA_030426505.1 bacterium
GAGCTCGGCGCGGACGTGGTCAAAGTCGAGGACCCGAAGGGCGGCGACTACGCCCGTTGGTACCCCCCGCTCGTCGGCGACCCGCCGACGGGCGCCCTGTTCGCCGAGCTCAACGCCGGCAAGCGCTCCATCGCACTCGATCTGAAGGACCCGGACGCCTGCGCGGCGCTGCGGGCCCTCGCGCTCGGTTCGGACGTCCTCGTCGACACCTTCCGCCCGGGCGTCCTCGCGCGCCTCGGCCTCGACCCGGCCGATCTGATGCGCGCGAACCCGCGCCTGATCTACTGCGCGATCACCGGCTTCGGGCTCACCGGCCCGGACGCCCTCCGCGCCGGCCACGACCTCGGCTACCTCGCGCGCTCCGGCGCCCTCGAAATGGGCGGCACCGCGGACGCCGTGGTGCCCCCCGCGATCCAGGTCGCGGACGTCGGCGGCTCGATGACGGCGGTCGCGGGGATCCTCGCCGCGCTGTACCGGCGCGAGCGGACCGGGGAGGGCAGCGTGGTCGACGTGTCGTTGGTGGAGGCCGGCGCGGCGTTCACGGCGGCGTCGGTCGGGCTGGCGCACGCGGGCGCCGAGGTGCGGCGCGGGCAGGAGATGCTCGACGGCTCGCGCCCCTGTTACGGCGTGTACCGCACGAAGGACGATCGCTGGATGGCGGTCGGCGCGCTCGAGCCGAAGTTCTGGTCCGCGTTCTGCGCGGCGACGGGCCTCGAGTCGTTGATCGCGAGCGGCCTCGACCACGGCGACTCCGGCGCGAAGGCGCGCGCGCAGATCGCGGACGTGATGGCCACGAAGACGCGCGACGAGTGGACGTCGCTGTTCCGCGAGGTGGAGGCCTGCGTGGAGCCGGTGCTCACGCTCGCGGAGGCGGACGCGGACCCGCACCTGATCGCGCGCGGCCACCGCACGTCGGCGGGAACCTCGCGCGGCCCGATCCGCATCGCCGCCGCGCTCGACGTCGAGCCGCCGCAGGTCGCTCTGTCCTCCGCCCCCGCGCTCGGCGCGGACACCCGCGCGGTGTTGGAGGAAGCGGGCGTCGACGCGGCGCTGGTGAATCGATTGTCTCCGATTTAGTTGTTGACGTGCGGCTCGGTCCGGATAGACTCCCGCCTCACCTGTTGCGGGGTGGAGCAGTCTGGTAGCTCGTCGGGCTCATAACCCGAAGGTCGCAGGTTCAAATCCTGTCCCCGCTACTCCAAAGATTTCGGCCGGTTACCCAGAAGGGTGACCGGCCGTTTTCGTTTCGGAGGGGCCCGTCAGAACGTGATGACGGAGGTCCCGCGGTTGTGCCCCTCGCCGACCTTCGCGATCGCTTCGATCGCGCCTTCGAGCGGGGCCACCTGGTCGATCACGGGCGTGATTTCGCCGGCGGCGGCCCACGCCTCGAGCGTCCGCAGATCCTCTTCGGTCTCCATGGACATGAACGGGCGCCCCTGACGCTTCGAGAACAGCGACACCAGCGTGACCTTCAGCGGGGGGCCCAGGCCGCCGAACAACCCCGTCGGCGCCGCGGCGCCGTTGGCCAACAAGAGGCCGTCGTCGGTGAGTACGCTGCGCATCGCTTTCAACGAATGGGCGCCGACGTTGTCGAGGACGAGGTCGTATCTGGCGTCGCCGCTCGTGAAGTCCTCTTTCGTGTAGTCGATGACGTGGTCCGCGCCGATGGAGCGAACCAGCTCGAGGTTCCGGGTGCTGCAGACGCCCGTGACCTCCGCGCCCAGCACCTTGGCGATCTGCACGGCGAACGTGCCGACGCCGCCGGACGCTCCGGTAACGAGGACGTGCTGACCTTCGCGGAGATCGCCGTGCGTGCGCAGCCCTTGAAGCGCGGTAAACGCGGACACGCCGACGGCCGAGGCCTGCTCGAACGTGAGGCGTGTCGGCTTCGCCGCGAGCGCGTCCGCCGTCGTGGCGGCGAGCTCGGCGAACGCGCCTCGGCACGAACCGAACACCTCGTCGCCTACGGCCAGGCTCGTGACGTCCGCCCCGACCGCCTCGACGATCCCCGCCAGGTTCTGTCCGATCACGCCGCTGTCGCTGATGAACGACTTGAACATGGGGCGCATGACGCGCGGGTAGCCGCGAACGCCGTAGACGGCGCCGATGTGGATCGACGCGGCGCGGACGCGAACGAGGACGCCGTCGCGGTCGATCTCCGGCGCGTCGACCTCGCCGATCTTCAGGACCTCAGGCGGGTCCCCGAATCCGTTCTGGACGATCCCCTTCATCATGCGCCCTCGTCCTTCGGCGGGGCGATGCGGGTGTTCTGGTCATGCACGAGGCGCCACTGGCCGCGCTCGAGGCCGAAGCCCAACGTGAGCCAGCCGTCGCGCGGGGCGCCGTCGGGGGTGTCGCGGTACGTGGTGCGGAAGACGACGATCACCGCGTCGCCGCGGTCGATGCGCTCCACCTCTTCGAACGTCATGCGCCAGTCGGCGTCGGCGAACCACGTGCGGTGGAAGTCGATGGCCTCTTGTCGCGTCGCGGTGCGGTGGCCGTTCGGGAAGATGATCGAGAACGAGGGCTGCTCGGTGATCGTCGCGACGTAGGCGTCGAGGTCGCGCGCCTCGATGGTGCGGAGGTGTTCGGTGAGCGCGGCGTCGAAATTCGGGCGCTCGGCGGGCGCGCCCGGGGTGGCGCACGCGAACGCGAATGAGACGAAGAGCAGGCGCGTCGACTTCATGCCGCGGAAGGTTTCGGGTCGTCGGCGGAAGGTCAACGTCTTCGGCGTCGACGAGCTCGGGTGTGCGAGAGGTCGAGGCTGGATTGACGGCGCCCCCGAGTGGCCGGACGCTCTGCCGAATGATGCCCCCGACGCCCCTTCGATCCCACGCGCGACGGCTCGCGCTCATCTTCCCCGCCGCGCTGATCTTCGCGCTCGCCTGGAGCGCGCCGGCCGAGGCCGGGAGTCAGTGGACGTGCAAGGCGACTTGCCCCGTGAAGGTGCGGGCCAAGGGGGCGTCGTGCCCGGGGACCGTGCAGGGCGAAGGGTCGCGCACCACGGAGCAGTACGCGAAGCTCGCGGCGCGCAACGAAGCCACGCGGCAGCTCCCCAAGGGCTGTCAGATGCTGCCGAAGGAGTGCACGTACAGCTGCACGAGCAAGTCCGATGGCAAGGCGAAGAAGCCCAAGAAGAAGGACTCCAAGAAGAAGGGCCCCGGCGGCACCGAGCACACCAAGAACAAGAACAAGAAGGAGAAGCACGAGAAGGGGCAGGGCCGGAAAAAGAAGGACAAGGACGGCGAGAAGGGCGACGCGCGACGCAAGTACCGTCGCTGATCCGTCGTCGTGGCGGCCTCGCGCTGGGCTCCGACCACGGCTTCACCAGCGCCTCGAGCGCTTCGCGGTTGTGCATCGCCGCGTAGCCCTCGGGGATGCCTTCGAGGTCGACCGTCTTGTCGAACACGACGGGTCGAGCGTCCCGTCGAGGACGTCGATCATCAGCGCCTCCATGTACGCGCGCACCGGCGCCGGGCTCTCGCGGAGCAATCAGTTCCCGAGATGTTGGGCGTCCCCGCGACGATACGGTACCCTACGTCATGACCATCGAGATCGGCGTGCAATGTGGGGGGTAGCCTTGGCGCTGACACTCGGGGGCGCCGTACCGCCCGTGCTCTCGTACCCCAACCCTTCGGTCTTCGCTCCGGGTGCTGATGTTTGGGTGGTCAACGACAAAGCGAGACTCCGGTCGCGCCCATCGAAGGATGCCCCTGCGGAGGCGACGCTGCGCACGGGCGCGGTTGTACGTATCGCGTCGCGGGGTTCATCGGAGTCGATTGGCGGGCGTTCAGCGCCTTGGTACCGCGTCACGGCAAATTCGCAGTCCGGCTTCATCTGGGGCGGCACGCTGACCGATCGAGCGATTCGGGCCGACCTCGACGCCGACGGTGACGAGGAACTCACCCTGTTTGGCGTGGGTAACGCGATGGATGTCTTTGTGGCCACGGTCGACGGCAACCTTCGCGTGGGTACGTCGGTGGGCGTGCCGGAAACCGGGGATACGATCTTCCTGAGGCTGGTCCCTGGAGCCGACGCCGGCCGCCCTCTCGTTCAGGTGGACTTCAGCTTCGAGGGGTGCGGCCCGCACCGCACCTTTTGGTTCGCTTATGGTGGCGGCGCGGTGCGCCGCGTCTTCAGCACGAGTGGCTACCACGACGGTGGGAGTCACCACACGGAGGACGTGCGCTTCCATCGAAATGGCCTGGAGCTCACCATCGAGGATGCCGAGGAAGGAACGGTCCTGTCTCGAACGAAGGAGACTTGGAATCGGATCGGGGCTCAGTACGAACGGCTGATCTTCGACGCGACGGATTCGAAATCCCTCGTTAATGGATGCCGCTTCGGGCGCCTCTCGCGAGCAGAGGCTCATGTCGTCGAGGGAGCCGTCGCGCGTGAGGGCAGGTCGTATCTAGATCCTCCCTTGAATGGTGATCGTCCCCAGGTGGCCGAGGTCGTGGGCGGCGACTTCGATGTGGCCCCTGGGAGCGAACGACTCGCGCTGGTTCGAATCGACGCTCTGCCGACGGTGGCCAACTACGTCGCGAGCTACCTCGTGGTGATCGACGGCCAGGGGCGGATGCGTGGGATGCCGAACTTCGTGGGTCCACAATGGAGGATCGCGAACTGCACGGATCTCGACAAGGACGGTCGGATGGAGGTGTGGCTGCATTTCGAGGGTGGCAAATGGAATGAAGCCGGCGAGGACTTCACCCTGTTCGAGGTCGCCGAGGGACGCGTAGAGAGGGTCGCGGAACTCGGCCGTGCCACCTCCCGCTGCGAGTCCCCGCCAGACAGCTATTTCAAATCGCGTCTGTACCTGCGCGGAGACGGAGCGCTGACGGTGCGGGGTTTCGAGTGCGACTGCAAGCACCGCTGCAAGGAGCTTCCGAAGCACCGCTGAACTGTGGCGTCACGCGCGGTACTTGGGGACCCAGCGCCTTGATGCTGTCTCCTCCCGCCTCCCTACGACTCCACCATCCGAATGCCGACGAGGACGCGGCAGCTCCCGAAGGGCTGCCAGATGTTGCTGAAGGAGTGCATGTACAGCTGCACGAGCAAGTCCTACGGCAAGGCGAAGAAGCCTCCAAGAAGAAGGCCCCGGCCGGATCGAGCACACCAAGAACAAGAACAAGAAGCACGAGAAGGGGCAGGGCCGGAAGAAGAAGGACAAGCGATAAGGACGACAAGCGACGCAAGTATCGTCGATGAATCAGTCGTCGCCGCGGCTCGCGCTGGGCTCCGACTACGGCTTCACCAACACCTTGAGCGCTTCGCGGTTGTGCATCGCCGCGTAGCCCTCGGGGATGCCGTCGAGGCCGACGGTCTTGTCGAACACCGGCGCCGGGTCGAGCTTCCCGTCGAGGACGTCGGCCATGAGCTCCTCCATGTACGCGCGCACCGGCGCCGGGCCGCCGCGGAAGCTCACGTTCTTGAAGAACAGCGTCATGATGTTCAGGCCGTCGTGCGCCGGGCCGTGCGGGACGCCGACGTAGCCGATCGAGCCGCCCGGCCGCACGAGCTGGATGGCCTGGTTCATCGCCGACGTACTCCCGACGCACTCCAAAACGTGGCGCGCGCCACCGCGCGTCATGTCGAGGATCGACTGCACGGCGTCGTCGCCTTGGCTGTCGACGACGTCCGTCGCGCCGAACGCGCTCGCCTTCTCGAGGCGGTCCGCGTGGTGGCCCACCGCAATGATGCGCTCCGCGCCGAGGCGCCGCGCGGCCAACACGCCGCACAGCCCGACCGCGCCGTCGCCGATGACGACCGCCGTCGCGCCGCGCTCGACGCCCGCGCACACCGCGGCGTGGTGGCCGGTGCCCATCACGTCCGTGAGCGGGAACAGCGCGTCGAGGAGCGGGTCGTTGTCGTGGGTGTGCTCGGGGACGGACACGAGCGTGCCGTCCGCCTGGGGCGCGCGCACGAATTCACCCGGCGCGCCGTCGGTGATGCCGGCCCAGAAGCCGCCGTGGCTGCACGAGGTGTGGATGCCGGCGTGGCAGAACTCGCAGGTGCCGTCGGAGATTGCGAAGGGCGCGAGCACGAGGTCGCCCGGCTTCACCGTCCGGACGGACGCGCCGACCTCTTCCACGACGCCCATCGGCTCGTGCCCCGTTCGGCTCCCCGGCGAATAGGCTTGATGACCGCGGTAGAACCACAGGTCCGAGCCGCAGATGGCCGTGCGCGTGATGCGGACGATCGCGTCCGTGGGCGCCTCGATCTTCGGGTCGGGGACCTGGTCGATCCGGATGTCTTCGGTTCCGTGAAAAATCGCTGCTCGCATGGTTCGTATCCTCCTCAGTGGATGCGCCCCATCTTGCGCGCCGCGCGGACCGTCAACTAGACACTCGAATCTTCATGGGCTGTTGAGCGCTGGTTAACAATGGGGCGTGCCCGCGGCAGACTCGCCGCGTGAACCACCCGGTCCCGTTTCACCAGTTGGAGGCGTTCCTCGTCGTCGCGCGGACGCGGAGCTTCAGCGCCGCGGCGCGGGAGCTCGGGATGTCGCGATCGGCGGTGAGTCAGAAGGTCCGGCAGCTCGAAGACGAGGTCGGCCACGCGCTCCTCGTGCGGACGACCCGGAGTGTGTCGCTCACGGAGGTCGGGCGTCGGTTGGTGGAGTCGGTCGGGCCGGCGGTCGCGTAGACGCAGACGGCGTTGGCTCAGTTGGTCGCGGAGCCGGGCGAGGTCACGGGCCGCCTCCGGTTGAACCTCCCGCGCGCCGCGTTCGGGCTCGTGGTCGAACCCATCCTCCCGGTCTTCCGCGAACGCCACCCGCACATCGAAGTGGAGTTCGTGTTCGAGGACCGCATGGTGGACATCGTGGGCGAGGGCTTCGACGCCGGCGTCCGCCTCGGTGAGTACCTCGAACGCGACATGGTCGCGCTACGCCTTACCGACGCGATCCGCTTCCTCGTCGTGGGGGCGCAGTCGTACTTCGAAGCGCGCGGAACACCCAAGAAGCCGGAGGACCTCCTCGACCACGAGTGCTTCACGTTCCGCTCCGTCACGCACGGCACCCTCTACGCGTGGGAGCTCGCGCGCGGCAAACGCACGTGGCGCGTCCCCGTGCGCGGCGGCATCGTCACCAACGACGGGTTGGTCGGGCTGGAGTGGGCGAAGCAAGGCCTCGGCCTCGCGTATGTGATGGAGCCGCACGTCGAACGCGAGCTCGCGGACGGCACGCTGCGCGCGGTGCTCGAGCCCTACGCGACCTCGGAGGACGGCTTCTTCCTCTACTACCCGAGCCGTGCGCAGCGCTCCGAGCCGCTCGGGCTGTTCGTCGAGACCGCGCGCGAGGTCGCCGCGCAGCGGAAGAAGGCCCGACTCAAGGGACGCTCGCGCCGTTGAACGCACGGCCGGCCGGCCGACGCCGCGCGGCGTGTACGAGGAGCGCGGAACGCGGCTTGCTCCGTCTTCGCCTCGAAAGGACGGAGAACATCCATGGCGAAAGTCGCAATGATCGTTGGACCGGGCTTCGAAGACTCGGAGTACCGCGTCCCCTACCGCAAGCTCACTGAGAAGGGCCACGAGGTCGAAGTGCTCGGTGCGGACGCGCACCAGACCCTCGAAGGCAAGAAGGGCGAAGAGCGCGTGAAGACGGAGGCGGCGGCCTCCCAGCGCGATCCCTCGAAGTACGACGCGATCGTGATCCCCGGCGGTCACGGTCCGGACGCGTTGCGCATCGACGCGGGCGTCGTCCGGTTCGTGAAGGGCTTCGTGAAGACGGGCAAGCCCATCGCGGCGGTCTGTCACGGCCCTCAGCTCCTGATCGAGGCCGAGGCCGTCGACGGGCGCACGATGACCTCGTGGCCGTCGGTGAAGACCGACCTCGTGAACGCCGGTGCGAAGTGGGAGGACCGAGAGGTCGTCGAAGACGACAACTTCATCACCTCGCGCAAGCCGAGTGACCTCGAGGCCTTCTCGAACGCACTCTTGGCCCGACTCTGACGCCCGCACATCGCCCGTGCCGTGCGCGCCGCGCGAGGCGCCACCGCACGGGCGTGGCGCCTCGCCTCGGACAGCGCGTTCACGTCAGGTAGGCGGATCCGCGTTCGCCGACGCCTCGCACAACAGCAAGAACAACCCGCGCTCGATGTCGGCGACGGCTTCGGCGGGGCGCGTGTGCCACGCGCGGAGCGTGACTTCGGGGCCTGGCGGTCCCGCCTCGCGCCACGCGACGGCGAGGGCCTCGCGGAGCCCCTCGAGGTCGGTGGTGTCGTCGACGAGGTAGACCACGTTCGACGGCGGGAGGTGGCGCGCGAGGGCTTCGAGCTCGTAGCGGCACCCCGCGCGCTCCGGACCGAAGCGGCAGAGGTCGAAGAGGACGATCGGTGACTTGTCGATCAGCGTGTGGAGCGCCGTCTTCCACGACGCGTCGGAGCACCGCAGCGGCGACGCCGGAGCGTAGCCGGGGCCGACCTTCGCCGCGTCGAGTGACGCGATCGCGGCGCGTGCTTCTTCGGGCGTCTCGAGGATCACGCGGCGCGCGTCGCCGGTGAGGCTGCGCCACATCTCGCCGGTGTCCAGTGGATCGCCCGGCCCGCTCAACATGTACGTCGGGCCCTGGCTCGACCACGACATGAAGAGGCGACGCACCAGCTCGTGCGTGCCCGCGCCGTGGTCGAAGACCCACAACACCAGCAGCGGTCGAGGGGGGCCGAGCGGGCCGAGGGTTCGGTTCGCAGATCGGATCCAGAGCGCGGTGGCGCCGACGGCCGCGGCGTCGAAGGCGAACGCGCCCCAGGACGCGCGCTGACCTTCGAACGCGTGCGCCGCGTGCTCCAATCCGTGCAGCCCGGCGATCAACATACTCACGAGCCAACCGACGACGACCAAGCGGCTCCCCCACACCCGGTTCTTCGAGGACGCGAAGGCGAAGCAACCGACCCACGCCGCGCCCGCGACGAGCGGCCCCGCCTCCGTCACGTGCCGCGTCTCGCCGAAGAAGATCGCCGCGCCGCTGAGGAGGGTCGCGACGAGCACCGGCGCGCGCATCGAACGGAGCGCGCGCGCGGCGCCCTCTTCGACACGCTGCGCGCGTCGGTGAGCCGCCTGAGAGATGTCGGGCGCGGCGTCGAGTACCTCCAGCCGCACCGATGGCCCTCCTCCGCGGGTCGGCGGAGGCGCGTCGATCGAACTCGCCGCGCTCGCCGCGCTCGCCTCACTCGCCTGGACGGCGTCCGCGACCGCGGCCTCGGCGCGCGGTTCGAGGAGCGAACGAAGCACCACCAAGGCCATGACCGCGAGGAACGCCACACCGGCCACACCGGCGAACACGGAGGTCGTGTGCCCGGCGTACGTCGCCCACCCCAGGCCCACTCCGAAAGCGAGGATCGAGACGAGTGCGGCGACGGTCCGCGCCGTGCTCTCCCTTCGCCGCGCCACGCCGAGCGCGAGTCTGCCACAAGGGCCCGGTCGCCTCAGGTCTCCACGACGAGATAGTGCGTGCCTTCGTGTTCGCTGTGCTCGCGTTGGAGCGCAACGCCTCGCGTCGCGTAGCGGCCGAGGAGATCGATCGGGAACCGGATCTCGGTCGGCAGACACGTCCACGCCGTGACCTCCAACCGCTCCGCTTCGAGGCGCGCTTCGTCGAGCGCGTCGTCGACGTACGCCGCCGACATCACGAACAGTGGTCCGGTCGGGAGCCCCTCGCGAATCCCGGGGAGGCGCTCGACACCACCGGCGCCGATCTCGACGATCGCCGCCGTCGCGCCGGACGCGGCTCGCGACCAGTCGTCGTCGATCGTCGCGGTGACGACTTCGAGCTCGTATCCGAGCGTCTCGAGCACGCGCGGGACGATCCGCCCGAACGCCGGGAGCTGACACCCCACGAAGACTCGGGGCTCGACCGAACGAGGACGTCGACGCGACACGCGCGGAGTCTACGTCTTCACCGCGCTCGAGTGCGAAGGAACGTCAGGCGGCGCGCTCCCAGAGCGTCGTGAGCGTCATCGTCTGGTTGTGCAGCTGACACGGGCCCGTCCGGTTCGGGGCGAGCTCGCCGTACGAATAGAAGCCCACGAGCGTGGTGCCCGGCGGGAGCGATTCGAGCGCGCACTCGACTTCCTCTTCCGCGCGCTCGCCGAGGACGAGCCGGCGCCCCACGCAGCTCACCGCGATCGACAACGACGCGCCGCCGGAGTTCGGTCCTCCGCGCTCAACCGCGAGGCGGCCGGCCTCGGTCGCGCCGTCGATCAAGCCCTCGAGGCTCGCGCGCATGAGTCGGACTCGGACCCCGGCCGGGATGTCGCCGGCGAAGGTCATGGACTGCGCCTCCTCGTCGATCGAGAGGACGGTGCGCACGACGTACTCGTCGTTGTCCCCGGCCTTCATCGCGAGCGGGAAGAGCAGGGCGTTCGCCGGCAGACCGGCCGCGAGCTCGCCGAGGTAGTCCTTGTACACCGCGAGCGCGGGGCGCCCGTCCAGCTCGTGGAGGACGTTGCCCTTCGAGCGGGTGACGGTCCAGCGCATCCCGAAGCCGTCCCACCCGCTCCCGAAGCCGTGACCGACCGAGAGCGCGTCGCCGTAGAAGCCGACGGCCGCGAC
>JAUHYN010001346.1 GCA_030426505.1 bacterium
GATCTCCGCTTCCACCGCTTCGGCACGCGCGCGAAGCGTCGACACGCTCTCGCGTCGCCCACGCCTGCCGCTGGGCTCCTCCATCGCCCAGTCCGGCGCGTCCTCCGCGCGCTGGGCCACCGGGACCGTGCGTGCGCTCGGCGTGTCGGTGAGCGCGTCCGACGCCCCAAACGTTGGGGGCGGCTCCGGGCTTCCGACGCCCAGGTCGTCGTCTTCGGCGCCGGCTCCCGGCGCCGCCGGCGCGCCGAACTCGCCGTCGGAGCGATCGGGCCCGGAGAAGCCGTCGCCACCTGTGCCTCCGCCGGCCGCGCCGTCGCTCTGGTCGTTCGGCGTGCCGACCACCACGTCGGCGTCGTCGTCGGCCGACGCCCCACCGCTAGCCTCCGTCCCTCGATCCGACGCGCGTCGCGACGCGCGCCGCCCGCCGCCATCATCGAGCAGCGACTCCTCCGCGGCGAACTCCCCGGCGGCCGCGATCGCGCGGTTCCGCGCCTGTGCGTCACGCAGCGCTTCTCGGACTTCGTCGAGGCGGCGCTCCAGCCGGCGCTCGTGGTCGAGCAGCTCGGCGGCCGCGTCGAACAGCTCGTCGGGCGAGTCTTCCTCGGCCTCGGCGATGCGCTCGATCGCCACCGGCGTGTCTGCGGCGGCCGCGGAGAGCGACGCGATCTCGTCGTTCAACGCGGCGATCCGGCGGGCGCGCTCGACCCGGTCGGGCGCCGTCTCGAGGTCGGTGTCGAGACGGCGGACCTCTCCGCGCAACGCCTCGACGAGCTCGCGGCGCGCGGACTCGACACGCGCGTTGGCGGACCGCAGCGCGGCGTCGCGCTCGGCGAGCACCGTCGCTTCGGCCTGTTGCTCGCGGAGCGCGTCGCGCAGCGCACCGACCTCGAACCCGAAGGTGATCTGTCCGCGCGCCTCGTCCACACGGGCGGCCGCGGCGGCGTGCGCGCCGCGCTGCGCCTCGAACGCGCGCTCCGCGGCGACCCGCGCCACCTCCGCTCGCTCCAGCGCCGCGCGCGCGCCGTCGAGGGCAGGCTGCCCGAGCGCAGACGTCGCGCTTAGCGAGACGACCAGCGTCAACAGCGCGGACGCCACCCAACGCGACGCGCGGCGCGTCACGGTCGGGCGGCTTCGGGTTGTAGGGTCGCTGTGCATCGGTTGCTCGTCACGCGCCAGGTATCAGGACGACGCGAGATCTGTATTCAAAGCAAGTCGGATGCCGAGTCGAGCCCTCGCCGCGATCCCGCATGCGAACGGCGTGCGCGCAGCCGGGCCGCGGCGCTTCGGGTCAGTTTTTCGACGCCGCGGGGCCGACGCGTCAGGAATCTGACCCATCGCTGCGCCGCGACTTCACCTCGCCGATGCCGTACTTTTCCAGCTTGTAGTAGAGCGCCGGCGTCTTGATCCCGAGCAGGCGTGCGGTCTCTGTCTTGACGCCATCGGCGTTGTCATAGGCGCGGAGGATCAGCTGCCGCTCGAGCTCCTCGAGGATCTCGGGCAGCGAGCGGTCGCCCCCCGGGACCGCGAGCACGTCGCCAGGCGACGCGCCGAGCAGCACGGGCGGCAGGTCGTCGAGCCCGATCTCGGGCCCGTCGGCGAACACGACCGCCTGCTCGACCGCGTGCTCCAGCTCGCGCACGTTCCCCGGCCATTGGTACGCCTGCAACGCTGCGAGCGCCTCGTCCGAGAAGAGCTCGGCCGCGCTCCGCGTCCGGGCGGCGAGCTTGCCGACGAAGTGCCGCGCGAGCACCGGAATGTCCGACGTCCGCTCGCGCAGCGGCGGCAAGTCGAGCGGGATGATCTTCAGCCGGTAGAGCAGATCCTCGCGGAAGCGGCCCGCGGCGACCTCGGCGTCGAGGTCCTTGTTGGTCGCCGTCACGACCCGCACATCCACCTCCATCGTCTTCTCGCCCCCGACGCGCTCGAACGTCCGCTCCTGCAGCACGCGCAGCAGCTTGACCTGCATGGCGGTCGAGATGTCGCCGATCTCGTCGAGAAAGATGGTGCCGCCATCGGCAAGCTCGAAGCGGCCAATGCGGCGCTTCACGGCGTCGGTGAACGCCCCCTTCTCGTGCCCGAACAACTCCGACTCAAGCAGGTTGTCGGGGATCGCGCCGCAGTTCACCTTCACGAACGGCC
>JAUHYN010001347.1 GCA_030426505.1 bacterium
CGTGTGGCCGACGACGTCGCCGATCGGCACGACGGAGACGCTCCCCACCCACGCGGGCGGGCGGCCGATCCCGGAGAAGCAGCCGTCGTTGTTCCTCGACAGCGAGAACGTGCGCATGGGCGCGACGCCGCTGTCGGAGCTCCTCGAAGACGGCACGCTCCCCGCCACGTGGCGCAAGACCACGCCGGACCTCACGAAGACCGTCGCGAACTACGCGCCGCTCGAGCCGCTGGTGATGGCGACGAAGGCGACCCGCGTGGACACGTTGCTCGAGGTGCTCAGCGCGCTCGGGAGCCAGTACTCGATCCAGCGCTACCACCTGGTCGCGCAGCGCGCGTTCACGGCGAAGGGCGCGAAGAACAAGCGACCGCAGTCGACGATCCCGGTGCGCGTCGGCACGTCCGACGCGTCGCCGGGCCTGGTCATCCAGCTGACCAACCGCGGCGTGAAGATCGTCGAGGAGAACGCGGACATCCTCTTCTCCGACGCCGCGTGGCGCATCCGCCTCCGCGAGGCGGTGCGCGTGCGATCGGATCTGTACGGCGTGGAGTCGCGCGCACCGATGCAGGTGCGCGTGGACCGCGGGCTGGAGTACGACCGGTTGATCGACGTCCTCGGCGCGGCGGACACGTCGTGCATGGGCACGATCGATTGTGGCCTGCCGGGGCTGGGCGTGGAGTTCGTGCTCCAGGCGATGTGAGGCGGTCAGGGCGTCCAGGAACACCCGACCCGCGCCGAAGCGACGCACCAAGTGATCACCGATGCGCTCCGCCATCGCGCGGTTGTCGCTGCGTCGATACGACAGGAAAAATCGCGACGCCGCGCCACCGCCCGCGTCGGCGGACCTCGGGACGAACGCTGTGACGCGCGACGCTTCGCGATGTGGGTTCGCTGAGGTATGAAGCCCTCGCCGATGTCGCGGAGCGCTCCACCCCTCGTCTTCGCGCTCGCGCTCGCCTGCTCGTCGTCCCCCGTCGGCACGCTCCTCGACCCGCCCGGCCCCGGCGACGGCGGCCCGGGCTCGCCGACCGACGGCCCGATCGTCGTCGACCCCGGCGACGGCGGCCCGCCGGACAGCGGCATGCGCGACGGCGGCGACGGCGGCCCCCCGGCCCTCGAGGACCCGGGCGCCTGCACGATGATCCCATACTACGGCCAGTCGTCGTCGATCGGCGTCTGCTCCGGCTCGTGCTCCAACTTCGGCGACCCGCCGTGCGATGTGCCGGGCGGGAGCATTTGCAACGTCCTCTCCGACCGCGACCTCGACGGCGCGTGGCAGGCGGTCTGGAACAACGCGAACAACGACTACGGCATCGGCGTCTGTCCACTCAATGTAAGGGGCGGCGCGTTCTGCGCCCGCGGTAACGCCGAGGTCTCGGCCTACGGCATGGTCGAGCAGTACCGCCGCATGCTCGGCGGCCCGCCGCAAGCCACGTTCACCTCCGTCGCGGGGCAGTCCGGCACGAGTATCGCGGATCTCGATCGCGGCGAGGGCGTCGCGTACAGCGCGACCCAAGAGGGCTACCAGTTCTACTACGCGCGCCTCATCCGTTCGATCGTCGCCGCGAAGAACGAGGTCGAAGTCGATCCCGAGCGCTACGGCTGCAACGGCAACCTCGTCGTGCGCGGCATCGCGATGACGCAAGGCGAGACCGACGACCCGCAACCCGTGGGCTACGCGGAGCGCATCCGCACGTTCGTCGATCACTTCTGCGAAGACGTCCGCATGGTGACCGGCCAGCAGGAGTGCCCGCACGTGTCGTGGGATCAGACGAGCGGCTGGCTCGCGAACGGCGACGCCCTCGCGCCCACCGCTCAGCGCCTGAACGACGCCGCCGATCCGGATCCCCGCTTCCACTCCATCGGCGCGAAGGGCCAGTACAACCCGGGCACGCCCGGTCGCCCGTTCCTCGGCGAGACGAACCCGCGCGGCGTCCACTCCTGGGAGAACAACGGCGCGAGCCCGCTGCACTTCTCGTCGCTCACGCAGAAGCACGTGGGCCGCCAACACGGGAAGGTGCTCTACCGCGGCATCCACCTCGGCGAGGACTGGAACGGCCTGCGCATGAACGCGCTGACGCAGGACGGCCGCGTGCTCCGCGCGTGCTTCAGCCCGGTCGGTGGGCGCCTCGTGCG
>JAUHYN010000190.1 GCA_030426505.1 bacterium
CAGGTCAGCAAGCGACTCATCGCGCGCGTCGAGCGCGACGAGCTCTACGCCGCGATCGATCTCGCGCCGGAGGCGCTCCAGTCCGAGGTCGACGCCCGGCTCGACGAGATCCAGGCGCGCCTCACGGACGTCACCTGCGATCTGTCGCCGCCGCAGGCCGCCCGCCTCACGCCGGCGCGCAAGTGCCTCGCGCAGGTCATCAACACGCTCGGCAACCCCGAGCGACGCCTCCAGTACGACTTCACGCAGGGCATCGTCCACGCCGAGAAGCGCCTGAAGGCGGCCGCGGATCGCACCGGCCCCAGCGCCGTCCTTCTGCGACGCGCGTGGCGCGTCTGCTACCCGCGCAAGGTCGAGCAAGCGCAGACGCTCCTCCGCAGCGCGTTCGAGATGCGCCGCATCCGCTCCTACGACGAGGCGCTCACGCTCGGTCGCGAAGCGCTCACGAAGGACCCCTTCTGGATCGAGCTCCGCCGCACGGTCGAGACCTGGGAGACGCTCTACCAGCGCGACCAGTCCGCCGCGTAGGCGCAATACCGGTCACTCAACGGCGAGAGCAAGTCTCGCCTGGTGACCTTCGCTCTTGGCCGAGGCCGGTCGCGAACGCGACGGGTCCGAGGCCTGTGCCAAGGTCGTGCGCGAAGCGGACGACCGTTATGGTCGCCTGCGGCTCACTGCGCGGTCGCCTGCGGCTCCCTTGCGGACCTCCACGTTCAACCGCGACGAGGTTCGTCAGCCGTCATCGCCCAAGTGAGCGGCATCTGCGCCCTAGGCTGAGGCCGAGCGCGAAGCGGTCGGTCCGAAGCCTGTGCCAAGGTCGTCGCGAAGCGAGGACCGTTATGGCCTAGGCGAGGCCTAGGCGTTCACGCGCCGAGCACGTGCCGGTACGTCTCGCCGATGGTGGTCGTGTCGCGTTCGAGCGAGCGCGCGAGGAGGCCTTCGGCGTTCTCGCCCTCGAAGCCGACGGTCAGCGCGATGGTCCTCAGGCGCTCGGGATCGAGATCGATCTGATCGAGGATCTCGTCGTGCATCACGCGCAACCAGGATTGCAGGCGCCGCAACCGATCGTACGCCTCGATCAGTCGCCGCACGCGCCGCCGCGGTAACACCTTCGCCGCCGCGAGCGCCGACAGCGCCTCGCGCGTGGAGGTCGTCCGCACCTTCGGGTGTTCGCGGCCGTGGACGAGCTGCAGGTATTGGACGAGGAACTCGGCGTCCACGATGCCGCCCGGATCGAGCTTGAGGTCGAACGGTCGCTTCAACCTCCGTCGCCGCGACTTGCGCTCCTTCGTCATTCGCCCCCGCATCGTGCGGATCAACTCCGCGGCGTCGGCGGGGACGGGCTCGTCGTACGCGACCGCCGACAGCGTCCGGTCGACCTTGTCGCGCAGCACCTTCGCCCCGGCGATCGTGCGCGAACGCAGGAGCGCCTGTCTCTCCCACAGCTGCGCGGCGCGGCGATGATAGCGCTCGAAGTTCTCGAAGCTCACGACGAGCGCGCCCTGCGCGCCGCTCGGCCGCAGCCGCATGTCGACCGGATAAAGGCTGCCGTCGCGCATCCGCATCGAGAGGAACGCGAGGAGGCGCTGCACGACGCGCGTGTAGAACTCGCCCACCGTCACCGCGTCGCGCGCGCCGCCGGTCGTCTTGCCGGTGCCCTCGTAGATCACGGAGAGATCCACGTCCGCGAGGTAGCCGAACTCGCGCGCCCCGAGCGTCCCGCCCGCGACGACGGCCACGTGCGCGTCTTCGTCTTCGGGCGCTCCGTAGCGCGCCGTCGTCTCCGCGACGGCGACGTCGAGCGCGGCCGCGATCAGGACCTCCGCGAGATCGGTGAGCCGCCCCGGCGCCTCCTGCGCGGGGAGCACGCCCGCGAGATCCGCGATCGCGGTGCGCAGGAGCTCCTCGTGTTTCAGCGCGCGCAGCACCGAGAGCCTATCCTCGATGTCCTCGACCGGCACCGCCGCGAGCCGCGTCCCGAGCGCCGACTCGAGCGCCGCCCGCGACGGCAAGCGAGCGACCAGCAACACCCGCCCGAGGAGGTTCGGGTTGGCGACGAGGATGCGCGCGAGAAGATCACTCGCGCCGAGCACACGCGCCACGCCGCGCGCGAGCACCGGGCGCTCGAGCTCTTCGACGTACGACCCGTGGTTCGAGATCGACCGCATCAGGTCCGGCAGGTGCCGCATCGCGCGATCCACGCTCGGGCTCTTCCAGCACTCGAACAGCAGGCGCCGCGCGACGTTCAGGTTCCGCGACGAAGCGTGCGGGTGGAACGGGCTCTTGTGCGGGCGGGCCGCGGTCATCAGGTTCGCGAGGGCCGCGTGCGGCTCCACGCACCCGATCGCCGCCAGCGCCTCGACGCGATCCTCTTCGGGCTGCGCGGTGTCGAGCACGAGATCGATCTCGGCCGGGATGGTGTCCTCTTCGCGCTCCTCGCCGAGCAGCGTCTTGAACGTCTCGTGGACGTCCTTCATGTGGCGCGCGAGCGCCGCCTCGAGCGCCGCGCCGTCGTCGAAGCCGAGCGAACGCGCGATGGGGCCGCGGCTCTCCTCGTCCGCGGGGAGGCGGTGCGTCTGTTGCTCCTCGACGATCTGGACGCGGTGCTCGACCGTCCGCAGGAACACGTACGCGTTGCCGAGCACCTCGCGCTTCTGCGCGCTCACGTGACCGCTCGCCTCCAGGCGCTGCAGCGCCTCCAACGTGTTCTGTCGCCGCAGGCTCGGCGCGTGCCCGCCGTACAGGAGCTGGTGCGCCTGCACGTAGAACTCGATCTCGCGAATGCCGCCGTACCCGAGCTTGAGATCCACGCCGCGGTGACGACCGCGGAACGCCGCCTTCTTCCGCGCCGCGTCGACCTTCGCTTTCATCGCGACGATGTCCTCGATCGACGACAGGTCGAGGCTGCGCCGGTAGACGAACGGTCGCATCATCGCGTGGACGCGCGCGCCGAGCTCGGCGTCCCCCGCGACCGGCCGCGCCTTGATCCACGCGGCCCGCTCCCAGTTGCGCCCCCACGTCTCGTAGTAGCGCTCCGCGCTCGCGAGGCTGTTCGCGAGCGGGCCCTGTCGCCCCTCGGGGCGCAAGTCGAGGTCGACGCGGAACACGAACCCCTCCTGCGTGATGCGCGCGAGGGACGCCGTCGCGCGCTCGAAGAGCTTCACGAAGAACTGGTGCATCGTGAGCTCGCCGGCGCCGCCTTCGTCGTGTTCGTAGAGGTAGATGACGTCGATGTCGGAGGAGAAGTTGAGCTCCCGTCCGCCGAGCTTCCCCATCCCGATCACGACGTGCGCGCACGGCGGTTCGGGCCGCCCGACCTCCGCTTCGAGGATCGGGAGGTGGTGATCGAGCGCGGCCTGCATCGCGGCCGAAGCGAGGTCCGCGAGCTGCGCCGCCGTGTCGCGCACGTCGGCCTCGCGGAGCTCCGCGAGCGCGATGCGCAACATCTGGCGATTGCGGTAGCGACGCAGTCGACGATCGAACAACGCCGTGTCGTCCGGCGACGCCTCGACGATCCGCCGACACGACGCCGCGAAGTCGACCGGCGACGGGTACTCGTGCTCCTTCACCTTCGCCGCGAGCTCGATGACGAGCGCGGGATCCTGCGCGACGAGTCGACCGGCGCGCGCGCTCGACCCGGTGAGCTCCACCAAGATCCGCAACACCGGATCGATGAACAGCGGCGACGCGTCCCCGCGGCTCGCCTCGAGGTTCTCCACGCAGTCCGAGAGCGCGAGGATCGCGCGCCGCGGGCTGCCGGCGTGCGCGAGCGCCTCCACCACGCGCGTCGCCGCGATCTCGAAGACCGGCAGCACCAACAGATCCGCGAACACTGGCGCGACCCGCGCGGCCTCCACCAACCCGACCGCCTCGAGGTGCGCCGAGACGGCGCGCGTGCGCTCCGCGGGATCGAGCGCGCTGACCCGGTGCCAGTCCATCGTCGGGCCCTGGTTCAACACACACAGGTGGTGACCACAAGGTGTGCGGGGCTGGGCGGTCGGGGCGTCCCCGGCGCCGGCCTGCACCGGCGCCGGGGCACGCTGCACACGCTCAGGCCCTGAAACGGCCCGATCCGGCTGGCCCAGCCCTTGCGATGGCTCGGGGTATGAGACTCGAGCTTCGCACCGACACCCGCCTCGTTCACCGCTTCGACGAAGAGACCATGGAGGAGAGCTGGGAACTCGAGAACTACGACTACTGGGCTCAGGTCATCGACCCGCCGGAGGAGAGCTCGCTCGGCGACTCGAACATCGCGATGTCCGACGAGAACGACGTCGAGCAGACCGGCTTCGGCGACGACGACGACACGCCGCCCGTCGCGCCCGGGACGTACGTCACGACGGACTACCTCAACGTGCGCAGCACGCCGGACACGTCCACCGGGGAGATTGCGACGCTGCCCCCCGGCACGCAGGTGACCGTGCTCTCCGACCCCGCGCCGAACGGCGGCTTCGTCGCGATCGCGTGGGGCGACGGGCAACAGGCTTACGTCCACTCGGATTGGTTGCGCGCGAGCTCTGTCGCGACGACCGGCAACGTCACGACCGCGCCGGCGACCGCGCCGTCCGGACAGGTCGGCCCGATCGAAGCGTCCGGGAACTACAACAACCTCTTCACGAACTTCGTCGGCACGAACTACCGGGCGCTCGGCCACGTCGACAACATCTACGAAGAGCTACGCCACCTCCGCGACGACTACGGCATCTATCACGTGCGTGTGTGGCCGTTCGCGGGCGACGGGAACCTCGAGGACTGGGCGAACCGCGCGGCGGCCATCGCCGAGGCCGCGGCGGCGCTCGGCATGACCGTAACGATCGACTTCATGGACGGCCACAACAACGACGACTACCGCAACTACAGCACCGAAGACCTGCAGGCGCGGATGCGTGCGATCACCGAAGCGTGTGCGGAGTTCGACAACATCACGTGGTCGATCGGCAACGAGCTGCAGTCTCGGGAAGAACCGGCGGAGTTCGCGCAGTGGTACATCGAGCAGGCGGTGTTCCTCCGCGACCTCGTCGGTGACGACGCGCGCATCGCGGGCCACTTCGTCCCGGGCGCGTTCGGACACCCGCCCGAGGCCCTCGCGCTGATGGAGTCGGTCGTCCCGTACCTCGACGAGGTCTCGATCCACCTCTACCCGGAGGGCACGCCGAGCACGAATGCCGGCAACCAGGAGCTCGACACGCTCCTCGTGTGGCTCGACCTCGCGAATCGCTACGGCGTCGACTTCACGGTCGGTGAGTTCGCGGTCGACGGCGTCGGCGGGATCGACCAGGGCGTCGGCGGGCGTACTCCGGAGCAGTTCGTCGAGTGGATCACGTTCTTCGACAGCCTCCCCGGCGTGGACCGCGTGGACCTGTGGCAGTTCGACGTGAACCTCCCGTGGGACGGCGACAACCTCGGCGTGACGGACGACGGCGAAGTGCAACGCATCCGCGAAGCGCTCCCCTACTTGAACTGAGATCGAAGACGAGCAGAGCGACCCAGAGAACGGAGTACGAAGATGTGCATTCGCGTCGACAACCACAACCACGTTGACTTCAACCACGACCCCTACGAGCACCACGAGCCCGCGCAGCCCGTCTACGAAGAGCCGTGCTTCTACGACGACGCGTACGACCCGCAGGTGATCTGCGTCGACGACGTCCCGCCCGTCGTCGAGGACGACCCGACCGAAGTCGCGCGCGCGCGCGTCGTCGCCGAACACGGCGAAGCGGGCGGCGAGCTGTTCGACGAGTTCCTCATGAGCGAGATCGACGCCGGCTACGAGATCGCGGACGCCATCGGGAACGCCGAGGCCGTCGTGGACGCCGTCTTCACCGAGCCGGACTTCATCGCCGGCTGGCGCAACTGGGCCGGGACGACCGGCGTCAACGCGGAGGCGAACCTCGAGGGCATCGAAAACTACCTCGCGCAGCGCGCGAACATCGCGCGCGCCGCGTACAACGAGGGCAACGATCCGCTGACGTGGCTCGCGGACCAGGACTTCTTCGCGCTCATGTTCAGCGAGTCGCGCTGGGACCCGACCGCAGCGAACGCCAACAGCTCGGCGGCGGGCATCGGCCAGATCACCCAGCCGATGTGGGCGGCGCACATGGCGCCGGAGATCGACGCGGGCCTCGTGGACGAGAACGTCGGCGTGGTCGCCGAGCTCGCCGCGGAAGATCCGACGATGGCGACGTGGGAGCTCGTCGGCGTGATGCGCTACATCGAGGCGAGCTACGTACACCCGACCAACGCGCGGAACTTCTTCGTCGCGACCGTCTACGAGGAGGGCAGCGAGCGCCAGCAGGAGGCCTTCAACGCGCTCCCGCCGGGCCTGCAAGCCAAGGCGACGTCGTGGCGCGACCAGGGCTACGGCGGGTACTGATCACCCGCGGGGCCGACAACACACGAAGGCTTCGCCGAGCGCCTCGTCGAGCGCCCGCTCCGCCGTCTCGCTCCCGGTCGCCTTCGCGTAGTCCACGAGCAACCCGCTCAGCACGTCTTCGTCGGCGGCCTCGAGGTCGTGGCAAGCGAGGTAGCGCTCGTTGACGTGCGCGACCTGGTGCCGGCGGAGGTAGAGCGTCCCGCCGGTCATCCCCGCGCCGACGTTCGGCTTCACTTCGCCGAGGATCACGACCACGCCGTTCGTCATGTACTCGCAAGCGTGCAGACCGGTGCCCTCGACGACGGCGGTGGCGCCGCTGTTGCGGACGGCGAAGCGATCGCCCGCGGTGCCGTGGACGAACAGCGTGCCGCCGGTCGCTCCGTAGAGCGCGGCGTTGCCGATGATCGCGTTGGTGGCCGGCTCGAAGCCCGCGTCCTGGGCCGGTCGGATCACGAGCCTCCCGCCGGACATCGACTTCGCGACGGAGTCGTTCGCTTCGCCGATCAGCGTGGCGTGGATGCCTTCGACCAGGAACGCCGCGAAGCCCTGCCCCGCGCTCCCCGTGAACTCGAGCTCGAGCGGAGCGACCTCTTCGCGCGCGCGCCCGGCGCGCTGTGCTTCGAAGTGGCGCCGCGCGATCACGCCGGACAGCGTGGTGAGCACGGCGCGGTCGCTACTCACGACTCGGTACGACTTCGGGCCGCCCTCCCGGGCGTCCTCGACGATGCGTTCGTTCAGGCGACTCGTCGGCTCCATCAAGAGCCGCCCGCGCGCGCGGACGTGCGGGCGCGCGGTGCGGAGCGAAGAGAGATCCAACCCGCGCTCCTCGACCAGCGCGGCGTGTCGCGGCGCGACGTCCCAGCGCTCGCCTGCGCCGATGATCTCCTCGATGCGCGACACACCCATGCGCGCGAGGTGTCGGCGCACGTCCTCCGCGAGGTAGCGCAACATCGTGACGACGTGCTCCGTCGTGCCGCGGTACTTCTTCTTGTACTTGTCGTCCTGCGTCGCGATGCCGCGCGGGCACGTGTTCTTCTCGCAGACGCGCGCCATGATGCAGCCCTCGGCGATCAGGAGGAGCTTGCCGAAGCTGTACTGCTCCGCGCCGAGGAGCGCCGCCGCGACGATGTCGCGGCCGGACGAGAGCCCGCCGTCCACGCGCAGCACGACGTGCTCGCGGAGCTGCTGCTCGGTGAGGACGCGGTGCGCCTCGGCGAGCCCGATCTCCCACGGAAGCCCCGCGTGTTTCATCGACGTGAGCGTCGCCGCGCCGGTCCCGCCGTCGCCGCCGCTGATGTGGACGACGTCCGCGCCGGCCTTCACGACGCCCGCCGCGATCGCGCCGATGTTCGCGCCGGCGACGAGCTTCACCGCGATGCGCGCGGTGGAGGAGAGCTGCGACAGCTCGTAGATGAGCTCGCGGAGATCTTCGATGCTGTAGATGTCGTGGAGCGGCGGCGGTGAGATCAGATCCACGCCGACGTTCGAGTGCCGCGCGCGCGCGATGTCGGGCGACACCTTCACGCCCATGAGCTGCCCGCCTTCGCCGGGCTTCGCGCCCTGCGCGATCTTGATCTCGATCTCGTCGGCGCCGATCAGGTACTCCGCCGTCACGCCGAACCGCCCCGAGGCGACCTGCTTGCTGCTCGCGTACGTCCCGTCCACCCAGTAGAACGGGTTCTCGCCGCCCTCGCCGCTGCCGCTGCGCCCGCCGACGCGCTCCATCGCGCGGATGATGTCGCGCTGCGACTCCGCGCTGATCGCGCCGAACGACATCGACCCGGCGGAGAGGCGCCGCATGATCTCCTCGATCGGCTGCACGTCCTCGAGCGGGATGGGCTCGCGCGCCGTGAAGTCGAGGAGGTGCCGCGGGCTCACCGGCTGCTCGCGCTCGGCGAGCTCGAGGTACGCCTCGTACGCGTCCCACCGCGCGAACGCGTCGCCGTCGTCCTCGACCACGTCGTGGATCGCGCGCGACATCGCGCTCGTCATCGAGTGCTTCTCGCCCTCCGCGCCCTTGTTGTGCTCGCGCCACTGGAACACGTGGAGCTTCGGTTTCGGGGCGTCCGTCCACTCGAGGATCCGCGCCGCGATCGCCTCCAGCCCGAGCCCGCCGAGCGGCGCGACTTGCCCCGGGAAGTAGTCGTCGAGCAGCGCCTGCGAGAGGCCGAGCGTCGTGAACAGCTGCGACGACTGGTAGCCGCGCACCGTCGAGATACCCATCTTGCTCATGATCTTGAGCAGCCCCCCGCGGTACGCCGACAACAACTTCTCGCGCGACGGCCCCGCCATCTCGAACGGGATGTACGGACACACCGCCGCCGCCCCGAACGCGATCAGCGCCGCGATGTCGTGACTCGTCCGAGCGTCGCCGGTGTCGACGACGAGCGAGACGTCGAGCCGGTGCCCCCACTCCGTGAGCTCCTGCGCGACCGCCGCGAGCGCGAGGAGGCTCGGGATCGGCGGGCGCGCCGGGCGCGCGAGGCGGTCGGTGAGGATCAGGATCGAGCACTGCCCGCGAATCGCCGCGCGTGCCTTGGTGCGCAGCTCCTCGAGCGCCTCACCCAGGCCCTCCGGCCCGCGCACGCGCGCGAACGTGGTGTGCAGCTCGACCGCCTCGAAGCAGCGCCCGTTCGGCGACAGCTCCGCGGCGCGCCGCACGTACGCCATCTGCTCCAGCGTGAGGATCGGCGACTCGAGCAACAGCCCGGGCGTCACCGGGATGAGCTCCTTCGCCGAGAAGACGTTCGGCCGACGCCCCAACGCGATGCGCAGATCCGTGACGATCTTCTCGCGCAGGTGATCGAGCGGCGGGTTCGTGACCTGCGCGAAGGTCTGGTGGAAGAAGTCGAAGAACGAGCGCGGCTGATCCGACAACACCGCCGGCCGCGCCGTGTAGCCCATCGATCCGATCGGCTCCTTGCCGGTCGCGATCATCGGCTCGAGGAAGAGCTTTCGATCCTCTTCCGTGTACGCGAACAACGACGGGTCACTCGCGGGCGTGCCCTCGATCGGGAGCGAACCGAGCGGCTCCAGCCGCGCGTCGAAGCGCGCGTTGCGGTTCTCGCGCGACAAGCTCGGGTCGCGGAAGAACACCTCGCCCGTCGCCAACACCACGTGCGCGCCCGCGCCGCCGGGGAGCGCGCCCTTCCGCTCGATCTCCGACTCGTCGAGATCGAACACGCCCGCCTCGGACGCGAGGTACAGCTCGCGCTTCGTGCGCGCCCAACGCGCCGGGCGGAAGCCGTTGCGATCCAAGCGCGCGCCGACCGCCTCGCCATCGCAGTACGCGAGGAACGCGGGCCCGTCCCACGGCTCCACCGCGCGGCTCCAGAACTCGTAGAACGGCGACTCGGTCGCCGCGGGCGGCACCATGATCGCGAGGATCTCGGAGACGTGCGGGATGCTGCTCCGGTAGCGGAGCGCCTCGACCATCTCGTTGAGGTTGCCGGAGTCGCTGATGTGGTCGTGCGTGAGCAGCTCGTCGACGGGGAGCCCGAGCGCCTGCTCGCGCGAGTACGACCACGCGCGGTTACAGGCGATCGTATTGATCTCGCCGTTGTGCGCGATCATCCGGAACGGCTGCGCCTTGTCCCAAGACGTGCTCGTGTTCGTGGAGAAGCGCCGGTGGAACAGCGCGAAGCGCGTGACGAAGCGCGGGTCGCGCAGGTCCGGGTAGAACGCCGCGAGGGCGTCGGCGCGGGTGAGCGCCTTGTAGACGATCGTCGTGGTCGACAGCGAAGTGCAGTACACCTCGTCGTTGATCCCCGCGCGGTGGAGGCGCGTCCGCAGCGCCTGCTTCGCGTGGTAGAGCCGCTGGTCGAACGACGCGGGCGTGCGACAGAACGCGGGCCACTTCACGAACGCGTGAACGATCCGCGGCATCGTCTGCCGCGCCTGACGACCGAGGATCGACGTATCGACCGGGACATCGCGGTAGCCGTCGAGCGCGAGCCCGAAGTGATCGAGGACGTCCTCGAAACACGCGAGCGCCTCGCGGCGCCGCGACGAGGTCTGCGGCAGGAACAACGTCGCGACCGCCGCCGTGTGCGGCGCGATCCCCAGCAGCTCGAACGGCACCTCCGCCATGACGCCGGCGCCGTCGCCGGTCGCGCCGTCGGCGAGCACGCC
>JAUHYN010001348.1 GCA_030426505.1 bacterium
GGCGCCACCCGCCGTACGGCGTGTACACCTTCCACGCCGACACGTTCATCTCCTCCGCGAGCCGCTGCATCCCGTCGAGCTGCGCCATCCCTTGGTCCGGCAACACCAACCCGTGCAGGAGCAGCCGGTGCGACTGATCGCTGAGCCGATCCACGATCGCGAGCGTCTCGTTCGCCTCCGCGATCTCGAGCGGGCTGCTCCCCGGATCCGCGGGCACCGCCGACAACACCGCCACGCTCGTGTCGCTCTCGAGGAACATCTCGCGGATGTAGTGCTGCGTGTCGAAGCAATCGATCCGGCTCGCCTCGCCGCACGCCGCCTGCGGCAGGCTCTGGAGGAAGAACGCCCACGCGGCGTTGTTCTGTCGCCACGCCCCGGTCGGATTCACGTGGTGCGTCTGCACGTCGAAGATGAACTCGTCACCTTCGAGCGCGTCGCAGGCCACGCCCGCGTCCTCCATCATCGAAGCGTCGACGCCGTAGCCCGCGTCGCGCGCGCCCGACCCGCCGCCGTCGTAGCGACCCCCGTCGCGAGGATCGCTGATGATGGTCGGTCCGCCGTCGCGCGCGCCCGCGGACGGCGCGTCCCCCGAGCACCCGTAGACGGTGTTGATCACATACAGCGCCGTCGCCGTTCCGAAGACGCTCCGCGAGAACGCGCGGCGATCCATCCCTACGCGCTTCGACTTCTCGTCGACCAACCGCAGGAACAGCTCGTGCGCGTACCTGTCGCGCGCCGTCGGCACCCGCGGCACGACCTCTCCGTTCGAACCCGGGCAGAACGGGATCGGCGAAGTGATCGGCAGGTCCGGCGCGCTCTTCTTCACGCCGACGACGCTCCCACCGCCCCGGTCGTCGTCGCAATCCGCCGATCCGCGCTACGACCTACCCGAGCGCCAAGTGGACGTGGTCACTGTGCCCGCCGATCGCGCCGATCTGCGCGCCGTCTTTGATGCCGCCGATCGGGTCGTAGTACAGCTCGCTCGGGTTCGTCCCCGCGTAGCGCTCGTAGAACGCCGCCATCTGCTCCGGCGAACCGGCGACGTCGATCGCGTGGCCCTTACCGTCCGCGTGGTTGTGCGTGTAGTGATTCGAAGTCGGCGTGTGCGTCCCGCCCGTCGTCGAAGTGACGGTGAGGCCCATGCGCACCGCCTCCGCCGCGGCGCGCTGCACCTCCGGCGCGAGCTGATCGTAGCTCGGAATCTGCGCGATCTCGGCCGGCTTCGCGGCGCCCCCGCCGCGCGGGCCGCTCGACCGATCGAACGACGCCGGGAGCTCTTTGCGCCACGCCTCGAACTGCGCGGGGATCTTCGAGACGTAGTCCTGCGTCTCCGCGAACGGCGGGACACCGCCGTACTGCTGCACGTTGCCGGGCCCGGCGTTGTAAGCGGCGAGCGCTTTCTCGAGCGAGCCGAACTCGTCGAGCTGCGCGCGCAGGTACTTGGTGCCGCCGTCGATCGACTGTCCCGGATCCATCGGGTTCGACACGCCGAGCGAGCGCGCGGTGTCCGGCATGAGCTGCATGAGCCCCTGCGCGCCGGCCGACGAGCCCGCGTTCGGATCGAAGTTCGACTCCTGCTGAATCACCGACGCGATCAACAGCGGCGGCACGTCGTGCTTCTCGGACGCCGCCATGATCTGCGGGATGAACGGCTTCGCCGCCGCCGGGAGGATCCGCTGCAGCTGCTCCGGCGTCGCGTGTTTCATGTCGCCGAGGCCCTTCGTGTCGAGCGGCGCGCCCGTCGGTGCCGTGGGCGTCGCCCCGGGCGCCCCCGTCGGTGCGGCGGCGGGCGCCGCCACGCCGGACGTCGCCGCCCCCTGCGACCACTGCGTCGGCGCGCTCGGGTTCGAGAACGTCGGTCCGCCGAGCGACCCGACCACGCGCGGCGGCTCCGGCCGCCGGTCCTGCTGCTGATGCAGCCCATTCGACAGGTAGTCGACCAAGAGCTGCGTCAGCTCGGAGCCGCTCATCTTCGCGAACGGGTGCTGCGGGTTCGAGGCGAGGAACGCCTCCACGTCGCGCTTCAGCTCCGGCGACAGCTTCCCGTTCCGCGTGACGAGGTCTTCGTCCTGCGGCAGCGGCGCGAACGGCGCTTGCGTCAGCGGCGAAGTGAAGAGCCCGGCGAACGGGCCC
>JAUHYN010001349.1 GCA_030426505.1 bacterium
CCGGCCGGTGCGCGCGGTGTTCGCGTTGCCTTGAACGTCGCTACGGCGCGCTGACGTACGGTTCGCCGAGGAAGACCAGAGCGTCGATCTCGATGGCGCCACCGTCGGCGCTCACCTGGAGGCCGAGCGCCTGCGCGCCGTACGGGCAGTCGTCGCCGGCGCGGAGCACCTCGTCCTCCCAGAACAGCGTCCAGCGAACGCCCGCGCGGTTCTCCCACCACAGCTGTCCGTCTTCGAGCGTGACGGTGACGGCGTGGTAGTCGTTCTGCACGGGGCGGCGCTCGTAGGCGCCGACGAAGTCGGCCGCGGTGAGGCCGCTGAGATCGATCGGCGGTCGCGCCTGTCTCAAGCCCTCCGCGAGGGAGGGCGTCGCGCCGCGCAGTCGCTTCGCCAGCGCTTCGGCGTAGTAGTCCGGCTCCCACGATCCGTCGAAGTCGTTCGGCCACGTGCTCAGGTCGAACCACTGGTGGGACTGCGCCTCGAGATCGAACTGTGACCAGCGGGCGAAGAGGAAGTGGAAGAACTCATGCTGGAGCCACTGCGGTAAGTACACGCGGCGCTCCACGGTCGACATGGTGCCGTTGCCGAGGTGCGCGGGGTTCCTGAGGACCCAGAGGTCGTCGATGATGAACAGCGGGCGTCCGTCGAACGAGCTCATCCCGCCGGTGATGAACGGGATGTCGTCGAAGCCGGGCCCCTCCGGGACGTTGGATGGGTAGAGCACCCAGTACATGTCGACCTGGCTGCGTTGTCGGACGGTGAGTCCTTCGAGCGGGGTCTGTGCGCGGGTGATGCCGGAGAAGCCGTAGGTCGGCGTGGCGTCGCCGGGGCGGAAGCTCACGTCGACGCATTCGTCGATGCGTTCGACGGCGAGCTCGATGTCGAGCGCGCCGTCGGTGATCGCCCAGACGTAGTGATCGAAGAGGCGGAGCGATTCGCGGAGGACGCGGTAGTCGTCGTCTTCGATGCGGGGGTCGAGGACACCCGCGACGGTGGCGCCGGTGGTGAGGTCGGGTGTGGCGGGGCGCGTCCCCTGCGAGCACGAAGCGATCACGACGAGGAAGCGGATTGGCGTGGTCTCGGTCGCGGGTTCGCCGGCGCCGACGCGCGCGATCTCGTCGAGCATGCGGAGGCCGTAGTACGCGATCGGATCGCCCACGTTGGCGCCGGCTTGGCGCGCGCCTTGGCGCCAGATCGGATCGTAGAGCGGGTAGGTCGTGAAGTGCGCGTCGAGGATCGCGTTGGCGTCGGCGTACCGTTGGGCGACGACGAGGTCTTCGACTTCGAGCAGCGCTTCGACCGAGGCGACGTAGTGCGCGGGCAGCGTGCTGCGGTCGGCGCGTTGGGCGTAGAAGGCGGCGAGCTCGGCGGTCGAGTCGGAGGTGAGCGGCGGGCCGTCGTCGCACCAGGTGAAGTCGCAGGGCGGGGTGGGGCCGGCGTCGCGGGGGCCGGCGTCTGCAGTGGGGCCCGCGTCGGGAGTGCCGGCGTCTGCGGTCGGGCCGGCGTCTTCGGTCGCACCGGCGTCGCGGGTTCCGGCGTCGCGCGTGCCGGCGTCGCGGGTCGGGCCGGCGTCGCGGGGTGTGGGGTCGTCGTCGTCGCCCGACGCGCAGGCGCCGAGGGACGCGAGGAGGAACACGATCGAGAGGGCTTCGCGCATCGGGGCGAATCTACCATCGCGCGCGCCGGCCCCTCGACACGTCGCCGCGGTTCTCCGAAGGTAGCGGCGCAATGAGCTTTGCGCTGAAGAAGTCCGAGAAGTTCTCTCCGCGTCCGGGGCCCGTGGTGGTGGTCGTGATGGACGGCGTGGGCATCGGTCGCCGCCCCGAGGGCGACGCTGTGCAGCTCGCGCGCACTCCGACCCTGGACGACCTCCGCCAGAACCACCCCTTCCTGTCGCTGCGCGCGCACGGGACGGCGGTGGGCCTCCCGTCCGACGACGATATGGGCAACAGCGAGGTCGGCCACAACGCGCTCGGCGCCGGGCGGGTGTTCTCGCAGGGCGCGAAGCTCGTGAACAAGGCGATCGCCTCCGGCGCGCTGTTCGAGGGCGAGACCTGGAAGACGGCGACGTCACGCGTGCGCGAGCGCGGCACGGCGCTGCACTTCCTCGGGCTGCTCTCGGACGGCAACGT
>JAUHYN010000191.1 GCA_030426505.1 bacterium
CTCTCTACAGATGTCGATGACCAAGTCCGCACCCCTGATGACCGCGCTCTTCCTCGCCGCCTGCGGTGGCCCCGAGGGCGCTTCGGCGCCGGAGCGCACGCCGTACTATCCGACGGCGCCGACGACCCCGACGGATCCCACCGACCCGACGGACCCCGCCGATACGCTCGCTGCGCTCCCCGCGCCGACGCTCCCGGCCACGCTCCTCGACTACTCGAACGCGCTCCCGCCGCACTTCACGACCGCGACGATCCGTCGCTTCGACAACACGCCGACCGACAACCCGATCACCGACGCCGGCGCGACCGTCGGGCGCGTGCTCTTCTACGACAAGCGCCTCAGCAAGAACGGCGCGAAGTCGTGTGCCTCGTGCCACCCGCAGGCGACGGCGTTCTCCGACACCACCACGCTCTCGGAGGGCTTCGAAGGCGGCGACACCGGCCGCAACTCGATGCCGCTCATGAACCTGCGCTACTACCACCGCGGCTCGATGTTCTGGGACGAGCGCGCCGCGTCGCTCGAGGAGCAAGTGCTGATGCCGATCCAAGACGCCGTCGAGATGGGCATGACGCTCGACGCGCTCGTCACGCGCCTCTCGCAAACCGACTACTACGGACCGCTGTTCGAGGCGGCGTTCGGTGACGCGACGGTCACGTCCGAGCGCATCTCGATGGCACTCGCCCAGTTCGTCCGCTCGATCGTCTCCTATCGTTCGCGGTGGGACGAAGGCGTCGCGCAGTCCCCCAACATCGAGGCCGACTTCGCGAACTACACGGCCGAGGAGAACTTCGGGAAGCGGCTCTTCTTCGGACTCGAGCCCGGGCTCCCGCGTGGCATGTGCGCGACGTGTCACCTCTTCCAGAACCCGGTGTCGCCGCCGCCGCCCGGCGCACCGGCCGGCGCGCCCGCGGGCGATAATGTCGCGGCGTTTTTCATGGCGACGCCGAAGAACAACGGACTCATCGACGCCGGCGACAACGGGTTCGGCGACGTGAGCGGTCGGCTGCAGGACCAGGGCACGTTCAAGTCGCCGTCGCTGAGGAACATCGCGCGCTCCGGCCCGTACATGCACGACGGTCGCTTCGATACGTTGGAGCGCGTGGTCCGGTTCTACGACCGTGAGATCCAGCCGCACCCGAACCTCGATCCGATCCTCCGCCGCCCGGGGACCGGTGAGCCGATTCGACTGAACCTCGGACCGGACGGCGTGCAGGCGCTGGTGGCGTTCCTCCACACGTTGACCGACGACTCCACCGCCGACGACCCGCGCTGGTCGGATCCCTTCCCCGCCGAGCGCCCCTGATTCCCGCCGACGGTCAGTTCGTGACCGTCACGGTCTTCGACGCGAGCAGCGCGCCGTCCGTCATCTGCTGAGTCTCGAAGATGAGGTCGGCGCGCGACGCGCTCGGGATCGCCGCCATGACGTTGTCGTTCGAGAACGTCGTGTCCGGCTGGCCGTAGCCCGCGTACTCCGGGTGCTCGGCGAAGATCTCGGTGGTGAGCGTCTCCGGGAAGAACAGCTGCGACACGCGGTACGAAGTCGCGCCCGACTTCACTTGGAAGTGGATGTGGATCGCTCGCCCGCCGTACCAGCCGGGGTAGCACGTGTCGAAGTACACGACGCCCTCCGCGTCGGTCGTCTGCACGCCCCGGAAGAAGTCCTGCGCGATGTAGTCGGGGATGTTGTCGCTGCACGTCCCGGGGCTCGGCGTTTGACCGGAGTAGATGCCTTCGATGTTCGTGTGCCAGACCTTGACCGTCGCGCCCACCAGTGGCGCGCAGCCGCTGTCGACCACACGCAGCGCGAGCCGAACGGGCAACCCGGTCCAACCCTCCGACACGTCTTCGCGATCGAGATCGGTGCTCGTGGTACAGGGCCCCTCCGTCGTCGAAGCGACGATCGCGCAGCTCGATGGCGCGGCCGTGAACGGATCCGGATAGGAGGCCTTTGCGATCATCGAAGCCGTACCACCGGTCGCCCAGCCGCTCGCGGTGACCCCGCCGTCGCGCGCGCCCGCGTCGACGCCTTCGCTCCCCGCGTCGCGCGCCGTAGAGCCCGCGTCGTGAGTGGAGTCGACTCCGCCGTCGCGCGTCGTGATCGTCTGGTCGTCGTCGCCCTCGGTGCCGGCGCACGCGTTCAGGAGCGGGAGCGCGGTGACGCCGACGGCGGTCTTCACGAGGAGCTCGCGGCGGTCGAGGAGGAGGTGGAACGGGTTCGCGGGTCGGCTCATGGGACGAGCTTACCGCCGACTCCTTACGCGTTTCTGAAGCGCGCGAGATCTTGTTTGGCGTAGACGTCGTCGAGCTCGACCAGGGTGTACGGGAAGCGGTCGTTCATCTGGAGCAGCGGCGTGATCTGGGACCGGAAGCGCCCGTAATCCGCGTCGCGGAACACCTGGCACCCGAGCGAGTGCGTCCCGACCGCGCCGTTGTCGTAGCCCGGGCCCCAGTGGATGTTGATCCCGTAGCCGACGTCGCCGCGCCGCTTCGACGCGCTCCGCTCGCCGCTCGAGATCTGTCCGTCGTGGTTCGTGTCACGATCCACCGGCACGTTGACCGTCGGGTTGCCGGCCCCGGGGAGCCCGCGGTGGACGCCCGTGAAGTACGTATACTGACCGGGGCGCAAGTGCGCGACGTCGCCCGCGCCGTCACCGTTGACGTCCGGCGAGTCGGAGTACGCCGCGAGCCCCGGGTCGGTCGTCGCGGGCATCTCTTTGACCTGCGCGCGGCCGCTCGCGTCGCGCCACACGAACGCGATCGTGTCGTTCCACCCGCCGAGTGCGTTGCGGTTGAGGCCGTCGCCGAGCGCGAAGCCGCGCAGGCCGATGACGTTCATCTCGTTCTTGCCGGTGCGGAGCTGGTGCCCCTCGGACTCGACGAGGCTCCGGTACCAGTGATAGCGCGCCGCCTCGGAGCCCGGGCGTCCGCCGATCGGGAGCATCTTCTTCGCGGCCTTCTTCGCGTTGCCGCTCAGATTCACGCCGCGGCGGTGCGCGACGACGGCGAGCGCCTCCGCGTCCTGCACCGAGATCGCGCCGTCCTTCACCGCGACGTCCCACCGCGCGAGGAAGCGGCGCGGCGCGTCGATTCGGCGCAGGAACCGGATCGTCGTCGCGGCCCGCTTCGAGGGCGCCTCCGCCGTCCTCAGGTGGAGCTCGTTCGGGCGCGCGTTCAACGCGGCCGCGATCGTCTCGGCGGCGGGCACCCCGTCGCGCAGCGGGAGCCCGCGCTGCATCGCGAAGCGCTTCAGGCCACTGTCGGTCGGGCGCACCCCGCGCGCTTCGAGCGCGCGCGCGAGGGCCATGAGTTGGTCGGCGTCGATCGGCGCGTCGGCCGCGACGTTCGCCTCGCGGAGCCAGCGATTGATCAGTTGCGTCTTCTTCTTCACGCCGAGGTGCTTCGTGCGCGCGAGGCGATCGAGCATCCCGTGGACGGCGGACGCCTTGCCGACGAGCGCGTCCTCGCGCGCCGTCACGGTCAACGTCGTCGCGCCGATCTGAATCGTCGGCGCGGCGGTCGGCGCCGAGAAGCCGCGGATCGAGAGCGGGTCGAACGACGCGCCCTCCGGCGCGGGCGTGAGGAACGAGGTCGCGTCGAACGGCGGCGCGCTCGCGGGCGGCAGCGGCTCGGGGGTGGACGGCGGCGGTGCGTCGGCCGCCTGACCGCCGCACCCCGCAGCCGCCAGGGTCGCCGCACCGACCGCGATCGGGACGCCCTTCGTCTTCGCGGCGTCGCCCCAGGAGCGGAGGCGAGCGCGGAGCGGTCCGGGTGTGGCTTCGTTCGATCGCAGGCGGTTCACGCGATCGTTTATCGTGCGTGGGGTCGAGCGCGGCGCTTACCGGCTCGGTAAGCGAATGGTGTCAGGCCTCGTCAGGCACACGCCACGCCGTCGCGGCCGGGCGCGCACCGCGTCGCCGCGTGGCCGAGGATCTCGGGCCCGGTCTTCATCTCGGTCGGGATCGGGCGCCACCCCGAGGCGAGTCGGCGCTCGAGCAGCTCGTCCGCGGACGGCGCGCGCGTGGCGGCAAAGACCTGCCGCAAGCCGCCCAGTCACGTGCTGTCGAAGACGGCGATGATGCGACCGACCGGGGTGTCGATCGCGGCGACGACGTCGTGCGTGTACTCGTCCTGGACGACGACGTCGAGGACGTCGCCGCCGGCGCGGAGGAGATCGTGGAGGGTCGCGTGCGCCGCGAGGAAGTCTTCGGCGGCGCGTTGCGCTCCGCCGTCCGCGCGCCAAGGGACCACGTCCTCCATCGTGGACCTCGCGGTGGGCATTCGTCCATCCGCGCGCTTGCGATCGCCGTCGCCGTTCGCGAGTCTTCAAAGCGTTGAACGACGTCCTCGCCACGATCGGTCACACGCCGCTCGTTCGACTCACTCACATCGGGCGGACGTTCTCGGTCCCGGTGTTGGTCAAGTGCGAGCACCTCAACCCGGGCGGCTCGATCAAGGATCGCATCGCGCTCGCGATCGTCGACGACGCCGAGCGTCGTGGTGTCCTCGAACGCGGCGCGACGCTGGTCGAAGCCACCGCCGGCAACACGGGCGTGGGCCTCGCGTTGGTCGCCGCAGCCCGCGGCTACCGGCTCGTTTGCGTGATGCCCGAGAAGATGTCGGTCGACAAACGGGTCGCGCTCCAGATGCTCGGGGCGCGCGTCGTCGTCACGCCGAACGCGTCGCTCGACAGCCCGGACAACTTCCGGAACGTCGCGCGTCGCCTCGCCGAGGACGAGGGCGGGTTCCTCACCGAGCAGTTCGACAACCCGGCCAACGTCGAAGTGCATGCGAACACCACCGCGCAGGAGATCCTCGACGCGACCGGCGGACACATCGGCGCGTTCGTCGCGGGCGCCGGGACCGGCGGGACGATCAGCGGCGTCGGTCGCCGCCTGAAGGCCGAGGGGATCGGCGCGAAGATCGTCCTCGCGGACCCGGTCGGTTCGGGCCTCGCGGATTGGGTCGAGACCGGCGTCGTCGGGCCGGACGGCGCGTACGCCGTGGAGGGCATCGGCGGCAGCGCGCCGCCCACCAACCTGCACCGCGAAGTCATCGACGCGGCGGAGCGCGTCTCGGACGAGGAGAGCTTCGCGATGGTGCGGCGCCTCGTCCGCGAAGAGGGCCTCCTCGTCGGCGGGAGCGCCGGCACCAACGTCGTCGCCGCGCTGCGCGTCGCGGCCCGCGGCGACATCGACGGCCCGGTCGTGACCGTCCTCCCGGACGGGTGGGATCGCTACGTCGCGCAGCCGTGGATGAAGGACTGGCCCGAGGGGGCGTGAGCGGTGGTCGCGCCGCTCGCGCTGCGCGATGATGGGCGCGTGGGCCCGCTCCCGTTGTTCGACGTCGAGCGCCGACGCGTGGATGTCACCGCGATGATCACGTGGGCGCGCGACACGCTCCGGCGCGCGGGCGTCGAGGTCGACGACCTCGCGCGCCTCCACGAACACGTCGACGCGGCGGGCGCGGTTCGCCTGGCGCAGCACCTCACGGTCTCGAGTCGATCGCGCGCGCACCGCGCGGTGCTGTTCGCGCTGCTCGCCGAGGCGCTCCCCGAACTCGAGCGCCGCGCGATCGTCGTCCAGGCTACTTCGCACTTCCGGGTGCTGGTCCCCGGCGACGAGCGGAGCGCCGTCCCGCCTCACACGGACCACGGTATCGGCCACCCGCTCGACGAGCGAAACGTCTGGATTGCGCTCACCGATGCGGTCGGGCCCGCGGCGCTCCACCTGTTGTCGCGCGCGCGCTCGAGTCACCACGAAGCGACGCGCGCCGCGAGTGGGTGGGTGCTCCCCGACGTGACGCGTGACGACCTCGAACCGATCGACGCGCGCGTCGGCGACGTCCTGCTGTTCACGCCGGTCCACGTCCACGGAGCGCGCCCGCCACTCGAACGAACGCGCGTGAGCATCGACGTGCGGATCGCACCCCGACACAGCGCGCTGGAGCGACACCCGAGTGGCTACGTCGCGCTGGAGGCCGGATGAAGCCCGCGCTCCTCGAACGCGTGGGCCGCTCGGTCACGATCGCGGAGCCGCAGCGCGAGTACTGGTACTCGCGGACGGAGGGCATCGCGGAGCACGCGGGCGTCGTGCGGCGAGTCTGTCTCTGGCGCGCGATGGAGCCGGTCGAAGACGTACTGAGAGGCATCGCGAACGACGCCGCGAACCTGACCGAGATCGGCGGAGGCGCGATCCCGGAGATCGTCGAGCTCCTCGGCCCCGTCGACGCGAGGGATGGCTTCGTCCACACCGACGACGCACTCGTGACCTGGGAAGAGCTCCTGCGGCGCGAGCTCGACGCGCGCGGTCGCGTGCAGGAGGAGCTCGCGATCGCCTTCGTAGCGGCGCTCGCCGATGCCCTCGTTCGGCCCGCGGAGCGCAGCGGCCTGCAGGCCTCGATGTACCAGCCCTCCGAAGACCTCGCGCTCGCGGCGGACGGTCGCCTGGTCCTCACGTGCCACGTCCACCCGAACTGGCGGAGCTTCACCCACGGCGCGGCGGCGGGGCTGTTCGTCCAGGACCTCGGGCACATGGCGCCGGAGGTCATCGTGGGAAGCAGGCCGACGGCTCAGACGTTCGTCTACACGTTGGGCTACGTCCTCCACCGGATGCTCACGGGGCGCGCCCCGTACGAGGGCGACACGGCGATCGCCGTCCTCGTCTCCGTGCGGTCGGATCCCGTCCCCGACCTGGGGGCGATCCGGGGCGGTCTCTCCCCCGATCTCGTCCGGCTCACCAACGCGTGCCTCGCGAAGGAAGAGAACGATCGCCCGACGCTCGACGAGGCGCGCACCGCACTCGAGGCGCTCGGACCCGAGTCGTTCGTCCTCGAGCACTGGGTGGAGCGCCACGTGTTCGAGGCGAAGGAGACGCGCCGCCGGCTGGACGCTGCGCTGGCGCGCATGGACTTCGAGACGTCCTATCGAACGTTGGAGTACGTTGTGGCCTGAGAAGCGATGAGCGATCCGAAGCGAGAACGTAGAGTGACACGACGGGCCGCGCTCGTCACCGCGGGCACCGCGGCGACGGCGGTGTGGCTCGAAGGAAAGAGCATGAGTGCGACCAAGACCCAAAAGATGCCCGCGGTGTTCCTCCCGCACGGCGGCGGCCCGTGGAACGTCATGGAGCAGCCGATGGGTGAGCCCGAGTCGCTCGCGCGACTCACGCGTTACCTCGAAGGGTTGCCTGCGCTCCCCGCGACGAAGCCGCGCGCGCTGTTGGTGATCTCGGCGCACTGGGAAGAAGACGTCCCGACCCTGATGACCGCGTCGCGCCCGCCGATGCTCTACGACTACTTCGGCTTCCCGCAGCACACGTACGAGATCCAGTGGCCCGCGCCGGGCGCTCCGGACGTCGCGGGGCGCGTCGCCGAGCTGTTGGGCGGCGCAGGGATGAAAGTCGCGAACACGCCGGACCGCGGGTTCGATCACGGCACCTTCGTGCCGATGATGGTCGCCTACCCGAAGGCCGAGATCCCCACGTTCCAGGTCTCGCTCGTGAAGGGGCTCGACCCGAAGCAGCACCTCGCGCTCGGGCGCGCGCTCGCGCCGCTGCGGGAAGAGGGCGTGTACATCATCGGGAGCGGTATGAGCTTCCACAACATGCGCGCGTTCCGCGACGGGGGCGGCGGGCGGCTCTCCGAAACGTTCGATCGCTGGCTCGCCGAGACGATCGCGGCGCCCGCGAAGGAGCGCGACGAGCGGCTCACGAAGTGGGCGTCGGCGCCCGGCGCGCGCGACGCGCACCCGCGCGAGGAGCACCTCCTCCCGCTCATGGTCGTGGCGGGCGCGGCGGGGAATGACGTCGGTTCCGTTCCCTACCGCGACACCCTGATGAGCGCGCGGATCCTCGCCGCGCACTTCGGCTGAGTCACTTCGACTGCACGCTGATCGTGCCGGGTTGGATCCACGCGGCGTCGGCGTCGGCGCCCGTGAGCCACGCGTCGTAGCGCGCGTCGCCGAGGAGGTGACGCCGCAGGAAGCTCACCGCGTACGCGCGACTGATCTCGAGCGCCGTCGCCTGCGCGAGCGTCGGCTCTTCGCAGAACGAACACACCAGGCCGCACCCCACGGGATCGTCCACGAAGCTCATGTGGCTCGCGCCGTTCAACGTCACTTCGATCGCGGGGCTCGACGCGGGCGTGTAGAAGGTCGCGTAGTTGTCGGCGGCGGGCGCGCACGCCTGTCCGCCTGCGCCGGTCTGGTCGAGGGTCTCGCCGAGGAAGGCCATCGGGATCGCGACGGGGAGCATGTCGGTCGCGTCCGGGCAGCGGGTCGCGTTGCAGATCATCGACCCGTCGACGGGGTCCAGCCCGACGATCGCGCCGACGCGCGGGTCCATCGCGGCGCCGTACACTGCGAGCTTGCCGCCGAGTGAGTGACCGACCAGCGCGATGCGCGCGCTGTCGGCGTCGGCGACGTTCGCCAGCACCCAGTCGAGCCCGGCGAGGATGTCCTGCGCGTGTTCGACGTGGTTCGGGACGAATCCGGCCTCGAAGTCGACGGCACACGCGACGAAGCCGTGCGAAGCGAGCCGCTCGACGTAGCCGCGGTACTGCCCGACCGGGATGCGGAACCCGTGCAGCACGAGCGCGACGGGGTAGGGCGCGTTCGCGGGACCGGCGGTCGGGACGAGGCAGTCCATCGGGACGTCGTTGCCGCTGGTCGCGGTCGGCGTGCCGGTCTGGGCGGTGGTCGTGAACGGGCCGGGCTGGTTCGGCGCGGCGAAGTCGTCGACGCCGCCGTCGCGGGGGGCGCCGCCGTCACGCTCGATCTCTCCGCCGTCGCGCGTCCCCGCGTCCACGCCGGAGTCGATCGCGTTGGGGCCACCGTCGCGGGGAGACTCGCCCGCGTCGATGTGTCCGGCGTCGGACGCAGACCCGGCGTCGGACGCGGTTCCGCCGTCGGCGCGGGGCGCGACGCCCGCGTCGCGGGACGGGGGATCGATCGGGTCGGCGCCGCCGCTGCACGCGACGAGCGCGAGGATCACGCACGCGATCGGGAGTGTGTCGCGCGCCGCGCGGGGAACGGAGACATCGACCGAGGTCACGGCGCGAGGACTAACATCCGCGCCGCGGGTCGCGTGTCGGTCGATCGGGTGAGCGCCGATTCGGTCGATTCAGGCGGAGGGGCGGAAGTCGTCGGGATCGAGGCCCTCGCGGCGGAGCCAGCGGTAGACCTGCGCCCGGTGTTTGCCGAGCGCCTTCGCGATGGTGGCCACGTTGCCGTCGTGTACCTGGAGGAGGCGGATCAGACCGTCGCGATCGAGTGACTCCGGCCCCACGTCGCGCGGGGCGCGGCGGAGTCGGCTCAAACGCTCGGCGAAGTGGGCCGGGAGCGCGCTCGAGTCGACGGGGCCCCCCTTCGCGTACAGCTTCACCTGCGCCCCGACCTGTTGGATCTCGCGGACGTTCTGAGGCCAGTCGTGGAGGACGAGCGCCTCGGCGGCGTCCGTCGAGAGCGCGCCCGGTTCGACGCCGCTCGCTTCGAAAAAGAACGGCAAGATCTCCTCGCGGCGCTCCGCGATCCCCGGCAGGTCGATCACGACCCCCGCGAGGCGCGCGAAGAGATCGCGCCGGAAGCGGCCGTCCTCGACGTGGGCTTCGAGCGGTTGGTGCGTCGCGGCGACGACGCGCACGTCCACGCTCCGCTCGGCGTCCGTGCCGACCGGACGGACGCGCTTGTCCTGGAGCGTGCGGAGCAGCGCCGGTTGTTGGTCCAGCGGGAGGTCGCCGATCTCGTCGAGGAACAGCGTCCCGCCGTCCGCGGTGACGAACAGTCCCGCGCGCTCCGCCTTCGCGCCCGAGAAAGCGCCGGCGACGTGGCCGAAGAGCTCGCTCGCGATCAGCTCGCGGTTGAGCGCGCCGCAGTTCACCGGCACGAGCGCGCCTCGGCGACCGCTCGATGCGTGGACGCGGCGAGCCATCACGTCTTTCCCCGCGCCGGTCGGACCCACGACGAGGATCGACAGGTCGGTCTTCGCCGCGAGGTCGGCGCGCGCCTCGGCGATCGCGCGCACGATCGACACTTCGGGGCTCGGCGTCGGCGCGATCGCGTCGGGCGGGAGCTCGGCGTCGGCGAACACGAACACCGAGCTCGCGATCCGGAAGACGGTCCCGTGGACGAGCTCGGCGCGGGCCTGGCGGGTGCCGTCGACGATCGTCCCGTTGCGGCTCCCCAGGTCTTCGATCGCGAAGGCGTCGCGCGCCTCGTCGTACACGATCCGCGCGTGGCGACGACTCGCGCCGGGGTCGAGGAGCTCGATGCCGTCGTCCCCGGGATCGCGGCCGATGTCGACGCTCCCGTCGAGGGTCCAGACGAAGGTCTCTTGTTCCGCGTCCACGCCGTGATGCACGAGCGTGAGGACGCGGACGCGCGCGCGATCGATCGCGTCGAGGTCCGCCAGGAGGTCGACCTGGTCTTCGGTCTCGTCGTAGCGGAGGCGCGACATCGCTCAGTCCAGGTCCGGGC
>JAUHYN010001350.1 GCA_030426505.1 bacterium
CCGCCGAGTCGCCCGCGCCGGAAGTCGTGGCCGAGACGGCGCCCGCCTCCGAAGTCGAGGCGACGGCTCAGGCGCCCGCCGAAGCGGTCGAGGCGCAGGCCGAAGCGCCCGAGGTCATCGCGGGCGAGGCGCAGGTCTCCGAAGAGGGGCAGCCCGAAGTCGAGGCCAAGGCCGACGACGAGCCGAAGAAGGAGCGCCGCGAGGCGCGGACCGCGCGCCCCGACAAGCGCGAAGAAGAATACGACGAAGAGGACGAGAAGCCCGACGTGGAAGATATCGGAATCTCCGAGTTCGATTTTGCAGCGCGTGACGAGAGCATGGCCTCGGCGCGCGTGGCGCCACCGCCGCCCTCGGCGGTCGCCGCCCCGAAGAAGGAAGAGGTCCCGGAGACGAAGATCATCCGCAAGATCGATCCGAACGTCCTCAAGGCCCGCCTCAAGGCCAGCAAGCGCCCCGAGCCGCCGAAGGAGTGGGGCAAGCAGGTCCCCGCGTCGCCGCTGCTCGAGCTCGAGGTCCGCACGGACGCTTCGGGCAAGCGCAAGGAGCTGGTCGACGTCCGCAAGGAGGCCTCGCGCGGCAAGCGCAACGCTGGGCGTCGCCGGGAGGAGATGTCCGCGAAGGATCTCCTCGAGCACCGCCGCGGACAGGTCTACTACCCGTCCCCGAACCGCAAGCGGATGCGCAACAAGCGCCCGGGCCGCAAGCCGGAGCCGATCAACCCCGTGGCGAAGCAGGCCATCCAGATCGGCGACACGATCACGGTGGCCGAGCTGTCGCAGCAGATGTCGAAGAAGGCGGCCGAGCTGATCGGCTTCCTGATGCGCAACGGCATCATGGCCAACATCAACGCGCCGATCGATCACGACACGGCGGTGATGATCTGCGAGCACTTCGAGTACGAAGTCGATTCCCGTCAGCTGGTGGAGGAGGATCTCTTGGAAGGCTCGAGCCTGAAGGCGTCGAAGAAGGCCAACGATCCGAACGCCAAGCCGCGCGCGCCGGTGGTGACCGTCATGGGTCACGTCGACCACGGCAAGACGTCGCTGCTCGACCGCATCCGCAACGCGAACGTCGCGGCCGGCGAGGCCGGCGGCATCACGCAGCGGATCGCCGGCTACCAGGTGACGACCTCGAAGGGGCTCGTCACGTTCCTCGACACGCCCGGTCACGCGGCGTTCACGGCTATGCGTGCGCGCGGCGCCAACGTCACGGACATCGTGGTGTTGGTGGTCGCGGCGGACGACGGCGTGATGCCGCAGACGCGGGAGGCGATCGACCACGCGAAGGCGGCCGGCGTGCCGCTGATCGTCGCGGTGAACAAGATCGACAAGCCGGAAGCGAACCCGGATCGCGTGCTCCAGCAGCTCGCGGACCTCGGGATCCTCGTGGAGGCCTGGGGCGGCGACGTCCTGCAGCGGAACATCTCCGCGAAGACGGGCGACGGCGTCGAAGAGCTCCTCGAGCTCATCGCGCTGCAGACCGAGATCATGGAGCTGCGCGCGAACCCGGAGATGGCCGCGATCGGCGTGGTCGTCGAGGGTCACGTCCACAAGGGCCGCGGCCCGGTGGCGACGGTCCTCGTGCAGGAAGGCACGCTCAAGACCGGTCAGATCGTCGTGGTCGGCGAGAACATCGGTCGCGTCCGCGCGATGATGACGGACGGCGGCAAGAAGACGAAGGACGCGGGTCCGTCGATGCCGGTCGAGATCCTCGGTCTGGACGGGGTGCCGCAGCCCGGTGACGAGCTGCGCGTCGCGAAGGACTTGGACGACGCGCGGGCGCTCGCGGCGCACCGCCGCGACAAGCGTCGCGCCGCCGAGGTCTCGCCGCAGGGCAAGGTCTCGCTGCAGGATCTGTTCAGCCGCATCAACGCGGGCGAGCAGAAGGAGCTCAAGCTCATCATCAAGGCGGACGTACAGGGCTCGGTCGAGGCCGTTTCGGGCGCGTTGACGGCGCTGTCCACGCAGAAGGTCCGCGTGTCGGTCATCTCGAGCGGGGTCGGCGGCGTGACGGAGTCGGACGTCGAGTTCGCGACCGCGTCGGAGGCGATCATCATCGGGTTCGGCGTGCGTCCGGACACGAACGCGCTGAAGGCGGCGCGCGCGATGGACGTCGACATCCGGA
>JAUHYN010001351.1 GCA_030426505.1 bacterium
GGGTACACGAACGCGGGCAAGTCCACGCTGCTGAACGCGCTGACGAACGCCGACGTGCTCGCGGAGAACAAGCTGTTCGCGACGCTCGATCCCACGACGCGTCGCCTGCGATTCCCGGAGGAAGAGGAGATCATCCTCACCGACACCGTCGGCTTCATTCGTGACCTCCCGAAGGATCTCGTGAACGCCTTCAAGGCGACCCTCGAGGAGCTCGTCGAGTCCGAGCTGATCCTGCACGTGATCGACGGTTCGGATCCGCTCGTGGATCAGAAGCGCAAGGCGGTCGAGGCGATCCTCGAGGAGCTCGGCGTGAAGGACATCGAGCGGCTGATCGTGATCAACAAGATCGACGCCACGCCGCGCCCGATGGTCTCCGCGCTGAAGCGCGTGACGGGCGGCGTCGCCGTCAGCGCGCAGGAGCGCATCGGGTTCGAGGACCTCACCGAGGCCATCCGCGCGCGAGTCTTCGCGCCCAAGGCGGACGTCGACGCCGACGTCCAGGTCGCGACCGGCGGTCGTTGACCCGTCGCACGCTCAGGTCGGACCTGATCGCCGGGCCGCACCCGGTCGAGGCCGGGGTGTGGCTCGTCTACGATCCGGTGACCGGGCGGCAGTTCGAGATCCCGGAGGCGGGTTGGGCGCTCGCGTCCGCGTTCGACGGCCGCCCCGTCCCGGCCATCGCGGGCGCGACGGGGATGACGCCGGAGGTGGTCGCCGGCTTCGCGGATCGGATCGCGGCGCTCGGCTTCTTCGGTGCGCGCGCGCGACCGATCGAGCGCGTCGAGCCGCAGTGGTCGCGTGCGCCGCTCGGTGACGACTTCGAGATCGAGGTCCACCCCGACGCGTCATTCGAATGCACCGGCGCCGGGACGTGTTGTGAACAGGGGTACGTGATCCCGCTGTCGCCGAAGAAGGCCGCCGCGGTGCGCCGCGCGGGGCTGCGCGTGCTGGGGCCGGACGCGGACCCGGTCGGCTTGGTGCCCACGCGGCCGGGCCAGCCGTGGACGCTCGCGCTCGACAACGAGGACGTCTGCCCGTTCCTCGACGATTCGAAGCGCTGCCGCATCCACGAGGGCGCGGCGTATCCGGACGCGTGCCGCGTCTTTCCGTTCGTGTTCGCGCAGTGGCGCGGCACGGTGTTCGCTTCCGTCGCGCACCGGTGCGCGTGCGGCGCGTTCGGCGGGGCGTCGCTGCGTGCGCAGCGCCGCGGGCTGGCCTCGCGCGCGCGGCGCCTCGGTCGCGTGCATACCGTGCCGGAGGCCTCGCGGGTCGATCCCGAGGTCGAGGTCGCGAGCGAGGAGGCGGTGGACGTGTTGATCGGCGCGACCGCGGAGCGATCGGCCTTCGCGATGTTGCGCGCGGCGGCGTCGGGGTTGGTCGCGCTGAGCGGTGGCCGTCGCCGTCGCCGTGCGCCCGGGGCGCGGCTCTTCGGGTCGTTGGCGGAGCGGACGGACGATGCGTTCGTCGACGCGGCGCTCACCGGGGCGCCTCACCCGAGGTCGCGTGAGGTGCGGCGCGCGCTGCGTCGGATGAGCGGGCCGCGTGGTACCGCGCAGGCGCAGGCGGCGCGCTTCGTGCGCGACCACCTCTTCGGCCTCCGCCCCTATCACTACGCGACGCTCGCGGACGGCCTTTGCGCGCTCGCGTTGGCGGCGCACCGCGTGGTCACGGATCTCCCGGCGCGCGACGCCGCGATCGCGGCGCGCGAGCGCGTGATGCTGTGGGAGGAGGCGCTCACCACGGACGCGTTACCGAGCCTGCTGAACGGCCGCTATGACATCCAGGCCGTCGCCGCGCAGATCGACGCGCTGGATCCGGAGTCTGCGTGAGTCGCGAGGACGTGGGTCAGCGTGGAGCGACGGGCGGAGGGGCCGTGAAGGAGGCGGCGTTCCCGTTCGGTGCGCTCGCCGCAGCGCTCGGTTGCGCGTTCGCGATCGCCTCGTTGATCGAGGCGCCCGCGCTGCCCGAGCCGCCGCCGCCGGAAGAGGTCGAAGTGCCGCCGCTCGTGGCGCCGGTCGCTGCGCCTCTCGCATCGGAGCGCTCCGTGCCGCCCGGCGTCGCCGATGACTTCCACGTGAAGGCTGCGCCGTGGGCGCCGGGCGTTCGATTGAAGCGAACGATCAT
>JAUHYN010001352.1 GCA_030426505.1 bacterium
CGTTCGTCCTCGAGAAGTCGGACGGCGCGCGCGAGGAGGTCTCGAAGGCCACCTTCACCACCGACCTCGACGGCACGTGGCGCGGGCCGTACCCGAAGTCGGGCGTCGGACGCCTCATCGCCCAGGTCGAGCTCGACGACGCGCAGAACGAGACGTGGAAGGGCGAGACGTCGATCCTGGTCGCGGGTCGCGACGGCGAGCCGATCGTCGAGGTCCCGGTGCTCACCACCGAGAGCCTCGGCGGCACGCTCGCGCTCGGTGACACCGCCGAGGTCGTGGCGTTGCTCCCGAACGACTGGGGCCCGGGCGGTGCGAACCGCGGGTTCGTGTGGCTCACGCTCCAGGGCACGAAGATCTTCGACACGAAGATGGTGGAGTTCGACGGGCGCACGCTCGTCTACGCGTTCCCGATCGAGGCGCGCTACGGCAGCGCGGTCTACGCGTCGATCGCGTACCCGTCGCGCACCGGGCGTTGGGAAGAGCGGGTGGTTCCGTTCACGATCGTGCCGAAGGAGCGCGCGCTGCGCGTGACGATCGAGGCGATGAAGCGGGAGGCGCAGCCGCTGTCTCAGCAGTCGGTGGAGATCGTCGTCACCGACCACGAGGGGCGCGGCGTGGAGGCGTCGGTCTCGGTCGGCGTGGTCGACAAGGCGATCTACGCGCTGCAGCGCGAGTTCCGGCCCAGCGTGCTCGAGTTCTTCTACCCGATCGTCCGCAACAACGTGACGAGCTTCTTCTCGCTCGACTTCGCGGGCTACGGCTACGGCGAGACGATCGCGATGTTGAACGGCGGCTTCACGCCGCACGCGTTCGCGTCGATCAAGCCGCCGACGCTCGAGGAGAAGGAAGACACCGCGTACTGGAACCCGAAGGTCGTCACCGGCGCCGACGGGCGCGCGACCGTGCGCTTCCGGCTCCCCGGCAACCAGACGCTGTGGACCATCACCGCCGTCGCCGCGGACGACTCCGGGCGCTTCGGCGAGGCGACCTCCGAGTTCGCGACGCGCGGCGACGTCTCCGTCGTGACCTCGGTCCCGCAGTTCCTCCGCGAGGGCGACTCGGCGACCGGCTCCGTCCGGGTGGCGCGGAGCGACAAGGCGAAGATCGACGCGGTCGACGTAGTGTGGTCGACGTCTGGCGCGGTCGACGCGCAGGCCGGCGCGCCGAAGCTCGCGCTCGCGGACACCACCGAGGCGATGACGCCCGTCGCGCTGAAGGCGAACGCGATCGGCGCCGCGCAGATCGAGACGAACGTGCGCGGCGGTGAGATCGACGCGCGCGATCACAAGCGCGTCTCGGTGCGGACGGCGGCAATCGAACAGACCGAGACGGCGGAGCGCTTCGGCGGGGGCGATCTGTTGCTCACGCCGCCGGAGGGCGCCGTGGTCTCCGCGGTGGAGCTCGAGCTGCTCCCGACCGCGGTCGCGGTCTCGCTCGCGAATCTCCGCGATCTCCTCGCGTACCCGTACGGCTGCCTCGAGCAGCGCGTCGCGACGACCATCCCGAACGTCGCGGTGTACCAGACGTTGGAGACGGCGGAGGCGATGTCGAAGCTCGACACTTCGAGTCGCGCGCTCCTCTCCGAGGCGCGCTCGCGCGCGGTGCGCGGCGTGGCGCAGATCCTCGACCTCGCGCTGCCGACCGGAGGCTTCACGTGGTTCAACGGCTACGAGACGCCGTCGGTCGAGCTGACGCTCATCGCGCTCGACGGCCTCGCGTACGCGCGCGCCGCGGGCCTCGTACGGACCGCTGAACCGGGCGTGACGAAGTCGCTGCGGTGGTTGGAGGCGCAGCGGATCGACGAGCCGGAGCTCGCCGCGATGCAGACCTACGTGCTCGCGCGGTGGGGCGGGAAGAAGTACGCGCCGCGTGTGCGCGCGCTGCTGGAAGCGGAGCCGGGCTCGGCGCACGTCGACGCGTTGGCGGTGCTGGCCGCGCACGCCACGGGTGTCGACAAGGAGTCGGAGTCCAAGGACGCCGTGCGCGCGCGCGCCGCGAAGAGCCTCGAGGCGCTGTCGGTGATCGAGACCGAGCGCTTCGACGGCGCGGCCTACTGGCGCTTCCCGATGCGGAGCGTGGGGCTCGGTGCGCTGCTCGGGCACGCGGCGTTCGTGGGCGGTGAA
>JAUHYN010000192.1 GCA_030426505.1 bacterium
CGGCCGACGCCGAAAGCGAGCCGAACCTGGGCACTCCGGGCCGGCTATCCGATACACGCTCCTAGGTCCTATAGCCGACGTCTTCGGCACCCGCCGCCAGGCGCCTTCGGTGGTCCTCGAATCGTGCGTCGAGCGCGAGGCCGCGACCGAGGAGGGTGCGGAGCGCGCGTTGTTCGCGGTCGACGGGCGCGTCGAGATACAGACCGAGCTCGACGACAGGGTGGCCCAGCGAGAGCTCGAGGTACAACTCGCGGACGTTCGCGCGGAGCCTCGGCGCGAGCTCGACGAGCAGGCTGTCGTCGTCGCCGCCCATCAAGATCTCGTAGCGCTCCAGGGTGCTCGTGAGGTCCTCGACGATCGCGGACACCGTGCGACCAGACGCCGCCGGGCGCGCCCGCGGGTCGATCCACCACGCCCGAGCGGCCGCGGGGAGCGGCGCAGCGGGATCCTCGGGCGGTCGCGGGACGCTCGGACCGGTGACGGGCTCGGGTCGAACGGCGGGGGCCAACCGCGGCTCGGCCGGCGTGTCCGGAGCGACGGCGAGCTCGAGCGCGGCGTTCGGGTCGGCGTCGTGGAGGAGCACGTCCGCGCCGCGCACCAGCGCTCCCAGCGCGCGGTCGTCGAGCTCCTTCGCCAGGTGCGCCAGGCCGAAGAGCCGGTCGAGGCTCCGGACCGCCTGCCACGCCTCCCAGACGCGCATCCCGATCGCGAGGGGCGCGTCCGCGTCGACCATGTGGCTGCGGATCGTGGTGAGGGATTCGATGAAAGCGTGTTGCGCTTCCAGCTTGGCCTTCGCAGCACGCGTCGCGCCTCGGTAGTAGTAGGCTTCGAGGGCACCGAACTCGAGGACGCGCGCCACGACGATCGCGTCGAGCCCGTCGTCCGGCACGAACGCGACCAAGAGGTGCGCGGCGAGGTGCGCCGACCGGAGGATCGCTTCCGGGTCGTCGCTCGCCGCGAGCGTCTCGCTCATCCGGTCGAGCCCGACACTCAGGTCGATCGGGTCGCCGGTCTCGAAGCAGCGCACGAGATCGCCGACGTGTTCGGCGGCGCGAAGCGAGCGAACCAGCGCGTGCGCCAGTGCGCGGACGGGTTCGAGGTCGCCAAGGAAGAACGCCTCGTCGTTGCGTTTCGATGCGTCGACGGCGCGCGCGAACGCGAGGATCGGGAGGGTCCCCGCCGCCTCGCGGAGCACGGCGGGCCGCTGCTCGAAGCGAATCCGGCCGACGGGCTGCGGGCCGACCGTGACCTCGAGCTTCGGCGGCGTGATCCCCACGGAGAACAGTGTACCCGAGACGAAGACGCGAGGGCGCTCTCCGAACGCAGGCACTAAGACGCGAGGGCGCTCTCCGTCGGGCCTGCCCGTCGCGAAAAATACGCCCGCGGGGTGAGGCCGATTCGCTTCCGGAAGTCCGTGATGAGGTGCGCTTGGTCGTAGTACCCCGCCTCCGCGGCGACGGCGGCCCAGTCGCGGGAGGTTCGCGCGATCCGCAAGGCGCGTTGCAGGCGGAGCGTCCCGGCGTACGCCTTCGGGCCGATGCCGACGTGCTCGCTGAACGTCCGTCGGAGGTGTCGATCGGTCACGCCGAGTCGCTCCGCGACGACCTCCACGCGCACCTCGCCCGCCTCGAAGAGGTGGACCGCGCGCCGCGCGAGCGCGCCGGCGTCGGCGTCGGCCGCAGCGCGCGGCGCGAAGGCTCGGTCGATCACGGCTCCGATCCGTTCGCGCCCTCGTGCGGTGATGAGCTTCGCCGAGAGCTCGCGGCCCGCGCCGCCCCACAGCGCTTCCAGCGGCACCAACTCGTCCGTGAGCTCGTTCGCGGCGACCCCGAGCAGCGGCATCGCCCAACCAGGCGCGAGGCGAATCGTGATCGATCGCGTGAGCCCGCCCTTCGTCTTCATGACCGCGCGCGTCCGCGGGCCGCCGACCCACACGTCCCCTTCGCGCTCGCCGTCGAGGAGGCGGAAGAACAGCTTCGGTCGGCCGTCCGGGAGCCACTCGAGGTCGACCGACTCACCGCGCGGCGGCGTGACGACGCCGATCTCCGAGAGCCACGGAGAACTCGAAAGCGAGCGGACGGCGACCACGCCTTCCACTCTCCGCCTTGGCGCAGACGCGTTCAACCCCGGACGTCACGCTCGCTGTCGAGCGCCTTCATATGCGGCTCCGGGTAACGCGGGCCGCCGATCGCGCCGCGGGGCGCGATGCGTTCCAGGGCTTCGAGATCCTCGGGCGTCAGCGGTCGCTCGAGGGCATCGAGCGCGTCGTCGAGCTGCGTGCGCGTCCGCGCGCCCACGAGCGGGACGAACCCAGGCTGCCGCGCGAGGACCCAACCCAACGCGAGCTGTGCGGGCGTCATCCCGCGCTCGGCCGCGAACGCATGCAGGGCTTCGACGACCCGCGCGTTCTGCTCGCCCTGCGCGCCGGCGAAGCGCGGGAGGTGTTGTCGAACGTCGCTCGGTCGCGTGGGTCGGCTCCCGGTCAGCATGCCGCGCCCGTACACTCCGTAGAGCGTCGCGCTCGACCGGAGCTCGTGGAGCGTCGCGAAGATCGCGTCCTCGGGTCCGCGCGTCGCGATCGAGTACTCGATCTGCAGGTCGGCGATCGGGTGGACCGCGTGCGCGCGGCGGAGCGTCTCGGTGCCCACCTCCGACAACCCGACGTGTCGCACGTAGCCGGCCTTCACGAGGTCCGCGACGGCGCCGACGGTCTCTTCGATCGGGACGTTCGGATCGAGTCGGGCGGGGCGATACACGTCGATGACTTCGACGCCGAGGCGCTGCAGGCTGTACGTCGCGAAGTTCTTCACGGCCTCGGGCCGCGTGTCGACACCCAACATCGCGCCGTTGGGCGCGCGCGTCATTCCGAACTTCACGGAGAGCTGGACGCGGTCGCGCAGGCCCTCGATCCCCCGCCGGACGAGGGACTCGTTGTGGCCGTGACCGTAGAAGTCGCCGGTGTCCAGGAGCGTGACGCCGCGGTCGATCGCGTGACGGATCGTCGCGACGCTCTCCGCCTCCTCGGCGGGTCCGTAGATGCCGGAGAGGGCCATGCAGCCCAGGCCGACGGGGAAGACGCTCGGGCCGTCGCGCCCGAGCCGAGTCGTTCGAGTGGATTCGGTCATGCCGCCACGGTGTCACGCTGCGTGAGCCGTGGATTGGAAGAACCGGACATCCCGATCCAGACTCCCCCCATGACCGACGCGCTCGACGCCCGTTTCACCGACGCGCTCGACGCGGTCGGGGCCACGAAGGACGGCGCCGCCACGTTCGCCGAGCTCGTTCGGCGGCACGGCGAGGCGCACCGGCACTACCACACGTTCGAGCACGTCGCGGCGTGCCTCGGTTGGCTGGACGTGTGTGCGGGGGCCGCCGAGCGACCGGACGAGGTGGCGCTCGCGCTGTTCTTCCACGACGCGATCTACGATCCGCACGCGAGCGACAACGAAGCGAAGAGCGCCGAGTTGGCTCGCGCGCGGCTGTCGAGCCTCGGCGCGCCGCCCGCGGCGATCGATCGCATCGCGGACCACGTCCTCGCCACGCGCGCACACCACGCGAACACTTCGGACGCGCGCCTCACCGTCGACATCGACCTCACGATCCTCGGCGTGTCACCCGCCGCGTTCGATGTGTTCGAGCGCCGCATCCGCGCGGAGTACGCACACGTGCCGGACGAACTCTTCGTCGCCGGTCGACGCGCGGTGCTCGAAGGCTTCCTCGCGCGCGACACGATCTACGCGACGCCGATCCTCCACGATCGCCTCGAGCGCGCCGCGCGAGACAACCTCGCGCGGCGCATCGATGCGCTGGGGTGACGTCAGTTCCAGGACGAACTCGTGTAGATGTTGCTCGGATCCGCGCCGTGGTAGCTGCCGTTGTTGAAGTAGTCGGTGCCCGCTCCTTGGACGCGGCACGAACCCTCCGCCGATGACGTCCACACCACGCGGTGATAGTAGTCGTGGCACGACGCCAGCCGGTGGCGGAAGACGTTGTTCGATTGGGTCGTCGTGAGGCTGCTGACGATCTTGAAGTCGTCCTCGTTGTCGTACGAGTACGCGTAGTACCAGTAGTTCTCGCTGAAGCTCTTCTGCCAGATCGTGTAGTAGTTGCACGCGTTGCAGTTGCGCCCGCGCAGCGTCCAGTCCACGCCGCCGTCCAACACGCAGACCGCGGCCTTCATCGCGACCACGTCGTTGCGGGACCACTGGTTGCCGACGTTGAACCCGCGCGTACGGAGCTGACCGCCCTGATTCAACGCTCGATTCGCCGCGCCCGAGTTGGTCGCGACGGCTTTGGTCCCGATGAAGAGCGAGTCGCAGAACGAACCCGAGAAGATCGGCTGGGGCACGTACTCACCCGTCCCGCCGAACCAGTTCCCCGCCGCGACGATGCGGTCACTCGCCGCCGCGAGCTCCACCGGGACCTCGCGACCGGGAGCGAGCATCTCGTACAACGCGCGCGGCGATTCGGCGAACGGGGAGTACTCCCCCAGCGTGGGCGCCGACGTGTTGGGCCCGCCCTCCACGAGGAGGATCCTGTCGTCGCCGAACAGGGCGAAGCTGACCGTCGTCCCCGCTTCCGTGGTCACGTCGATCGAGGGCGGCGCGGGTTCGATCGCCTCCTGGGAGGCGTCGAACGTCACCTCCTGGATCCCCTCTTCCAGCGGTCGCTCGACCGACGTCTCGACGGGCTCCGCGACTTCGGGGGGTGGAACTGTGGGCTCGAGCGCGCTTTGCCCGCCACAGGCGGCGAGCAACAGGGTGAGCGACGTAGGCAAGTGCTTCTTCATGGGGAGCTACGTGCGCGGTCGAGCCCGGTTTCGTTCGGGGTACCCGCTGGAAAATTTTTCGAACTCTTTCTCTACTCCCCGCACTGAGGCCCCGGATGACCAAGCTCGAGGTGATCCCGCTGCGTCCGGACTCGACCGAGCGAAGCGACGACGACCTGATGCGACTCGCGCGCGCCGGCGCGGCGGGCGCGTTCGAGGCGCTCGTGCGTCGCCACCAGACGTCGACCCTGCGGCTTTGCTACCGTTACCTCGGCAGCACTTCGCTCGCGCAGGACGCCGCCCAGAACACCCTCGTCGAGCTGTACCGCTACGTCCCACGCTACGAGCCGCGCGGGCAGTTCCCGGCGCTGCTCCGGCGCATCGCGCTGAACCAGTGCCGCATGCTCGTGCGCTCGAAGCGGCGCGTCGACCCGGGTGTCGACGCGCCGAGCCCCGCCGAAGATCCCGAGGCCGAGATCCTGCGCGCCGAGCGCCAACGTGAGTTGTCGCGCGCGCTCTCGAAGCTGCCCGAGCGTCACCGCCGCGTGATCGCGCTGCGCTTCGGGGCGGACCTCACCTACCAAGAGATCGCTGACAACATCGGGCGCCCGATCGGGACCGTGCGCTCGCGCATTTTCGACGGCCTGAAGAAGCTACGTCGAACGCTAGGAGTCGAATCATGAGGAAGCCCGACGTCCACGCCTCGCGCGACGAATGGGAGCGCTACCTCGAGGGTGAACTCACCCAGTCGCGCGCGGCCGAACTCGAACGACACGCCCTGACCTGCGAAGCCTGCGCCGCCGCGCGTGACGAGACGCGCGCGCTCTTCGACGATCTCTTCGACGTCCCCCCGCGACTCCTCGAAACCGATCTCGTCGCGGGCGTCCTCGCACGCATCGAGGCCCCGCCTGTGCGTCGGGCGCCGCGTTGGATCTTCGCGCCGCTCGTGCCGCTCGCGGCGGCCGCGGCGATCGCGTTCGCGTTCGTGATCCCGTGGGGCGACGCCGCGGAGGAGTTCCGCGCCAAGTCCACGTCGCCCGCCGCGCACGCGGCCGACGACTGGGTGGGGCTGACCGCGTTCGCCGTGGAGCCCGGCCGGCCCCCGCAGCCGATCGACGGCGCGCTCGCGCCGGATCAGGCGCTCGCCTTCGCGTACCGGAACATCGGTCCCCGCCCGTTCGACCACCTCATGGTCTTCGGTGTGAGCGAGGGCGGCGAAGTCTACTGGTACTATCCGGCCTACGATGACGCTTCGACCGATCCCGCGTCCGTCCCCGTCCGCGCGGGGGCGTTCGATCTCCCGGACCGCGTCACGCATGCACTCCCGACCGGACCGCTCCACGTCTACGGCCTGTTCACGCGCGAGCCGCGGACGGTGCGCGCGATCGAAGCGCTCGTCCGATCGATCGAGCCCGGCGAACGGCTCCCGGTCGAAGGCGCCGGACAACACGTCCTGCACCTCGAGGTGAGCGCGCGATGATCCTCTCGAGCCTCCTCTTGCTCGGCGCGATCGCCGGCCAGCCCGCACCCCCTTCGCGCTTCGCGATCGTCATCGGCACGAATCAACCGGACGACGAACGTTCGGCGCCGCTGCGCTACGCGGACGACGACGCCCTCGCCGTGCATCGCCTCCTGACCGAAGCGGGCGTCGACAGTCGCCTCCTCACCGTCCCCGACGCCGACACGGCCAAGCTCCACCCCGCCGCGTCACCGATCGCACCCACCGAGGAGGCCGTGCGACGCACCTTCGCCGAACTCATCGACGCGATGAATCGAGCCGACGGTCCGGTCGAGCTCCTCTTCTTCTACAGCGGCCACGGCGGTGTCGCGCACGGCGAAGGTTACGTCGTGCTCGAGGGCGGGCGCCTGTTCCGCTCCACGCTCCACCGCGAACTCATCGCGGCCTCCCCGGCCGCGCGAAATCACGTGATCGTCGACGCGTGCAAGTCGTACTTCATGGCGTACCCGAAGGGACCCGGCGGACAACGTCAGGCCCACGGTCGCCTCCTCGCCGACGCCACCGTCCCGCCGCGCACCGGCTTCATCCTCTCCACCTCTTCCGGACGCGACTCCCACGAGTGGGATCGATTCCAGTCCGGCGTCTTCAGCCACCAGATCCGCTCGGCGCTGCGCGGCGCCGCCGACGCCGACAACGACTCCACGATCAGCTACGCGGAGATCGGCGCGTTCCTCGAGCGCGCGAACGCCGCGATCCCCAACGCCCGCTATCGCCCCGACTTCGTCGTGCGTCCGCCGGGACCGCACCCGGGCGACCTCGCGCAAGGCGTGTTGACGTGGCTCGATCGCACCGACGCGCTCACGATGGGCGACCACGGCGTCCGCCGCGCCTACCTCGAAGGGCCGACCGGCGAGCGCATCCTCGACGTCCACGCGCGCGACAGCGAGCGCGTCCGCTTGTTCATTCCGCCGACCCGCCCGCTCTTCCTGCGGTCGAGCGACGAGCGCACCGAGTGGGTGATCGCGGAAGCTGGCGACACCGAACTCACAGCGCTCGAGCCGCGCGGTGCTTCCGTGATCGCGAAGGGCGCGCAGCACCTCGCGTTCGAGCAGATGTTCGACGCCCCCTTCGGTGAGGCCGACGTCCTCGCGTACGCCACGACCTACGCCGCCCGACCCGACCCGCTCACGATCGAGCACGAACGGACACCGTCGGACGCGACGTCGTGGGTGCGGCCCGCGCTCGGGATCGGCGCGATCACGCTCGCGGTGGCCGGCGCCGTGATGACCGCGTGGGCGCTCGAGCGGCGCTACGCCGACGATGGCCTCTCGTTCGACGACAAGGTGGTCCGCGATCACCAGATCCATCAACTCAATGCGGCGGCGCTCTCGTTGTACGGCGGTGCGTTGTTGACCGGAGGGCTCTGGCTCGGGCTCGGGCTGTGGCCCTCGAACTCATCCGACGATTCCGCGGTCGGACTCACCGGAGGGTCGACGTTTTGAGATTCTTCGAACCAACCGCGCGGGTCACGCACTGGACCGGCATCATGAACGCGACCCCACTGAGAATCCTCCTCCTCTCGAGCATCGCGGGCGTCGGATGCGTCCCGGACTTCGGCACCCAAAACGTCGGCCTCACGGTCCTCGGCGTCGCGTCGGTCGGCGTCGGGTCGTCGACCGCCGCGACGTGTGCGATCGACCCAGGGACGCCGCCGTTGTTGTCCGACGGCATCGTGTTCGATCTCGCCACGAGCGACCGCTTGCGCTTGCCGCTCGTCGTCCGCAACGACTGGTCCGAGACCGTGGCGGTCACCGCCCTGGACTTCCGTTGGGTTTGTAACTCGAACGGGTTCATGAACGGAGTCCCGGCCCTGCGTATCCCCAGCCTCGGCCAACAGGGGCCGTTCTGCCAGGAGACGCACGATCCCGATGGGTTCTACCTCGGCTTCGACGTCGTCGCCGCGACCGGCGCGCCGATCGAACCCGGTGCGACCGGGGTCATCTGGGTGGAGGTGATCCCGAGCGTGCTCGGCCAAGGGATGATCGAGAGCTTCGACCTCGCCGTCCTCGCCGCCGCTTGCCTCGATGGTGAGCAATACTTCACGGACCCCAACACGCCTGAGTGCCAGGCGTACGCCGCCCGCCTCGACGAGGTCCTGCCCGGAGCGATGATCAATCAGCGGGACGCTCCGATCTTCGCTTCCTATGCCTTCGCCGACGGCAACTACGGCCTCGCCGACCACCCTTCGCCCCCCGCGCTCGGCACCGGTCTCCGCCTCCAGCTGCGCGGGCTCCTCGCGGCGGTGGCGGGGAACGACGACGTCTACTCGAACGAGGTCATCCAGCTGGTCGAAATTTGTCGGAACTGTGGCGCGCTCCAGTCCGGCCCGCCGCTCACGCGTGAGCCGCGGGCGGGGTTCGAGTGCTACTACGATCCGACGACGCCGCAGTGACGCGATGAGTTGCTGCCTACCGCTCCCGTCAGATCAAGCCGCGCGCCTTCGCTTTCGTCAGCGCCTCCGCGCGGCCGTGCGCGTGGAGCTTCTCGTAGATCCGCTTGATGTGCGTGTGGACGGTGTGCGGGCTGATGTGGAGCCGCGCCGCGGTCTCCTTGTACGAGAAGCCTTCGTCGAGGTGACGCAGGATCTCACCTTCGCGGTGCGTGAGCACGTACTGTTCGGCGACGCTCCCGAGCCTCTGGAACTTGGTGACCACCTCGCGGGCGATGCGCGGACTCATCGGCGAGCCCCCTTCGCGGAGCGAGCGGAGCGCGGCGAGGAGCTCACCGCCCGACGAGCCCTTCAGCAGGTAGCCGGACGCCCCCGCGACGATCGCCTCGAAGACCGCGGGCCCGTGGTCGAAGACGGTGTGGACCAAGATCTCGACGCCCGAGCGCGGCGCGAGCGCGCGGATCACGTCGGTGCCGGACATGTCGGGGAGGCCAAGGTCGACGATCGCCACGGCGAAGGCGCCGTCGAACGCGAGCGCCTCGGTGCCCGTCGCGAACGCCCCCACGACGCAGAAGTCCTCCGAGGCGTCGACGAGCTCGGTCAGCTCCTCGAGTAGCGTGGCGTCGTCCTCCACGACGAGGACGGCCGTCGGGTCACCGTGGGTCGGACGCATCGCGCTTTTCTCCGCGTGAGGTTATCACGGAGAGCGGACGCATGGGTTCGGTCCGGATGTTCTCGGGGGTGGCGCTCGCCCTCGCACTCCTCGCGGGATGCGGCGCCACCGAAGTGGGCGTCGCGCTCTCGAACTGGGAGTGGGCGGAGGGCGGCGATCGCGAAGCCGCCCCCGCGACGCCACCCGAAGATCTCGCGTGGGCTCCGGTCGACGACGCGCGCCTCACGATTCGACACCGCGGCGCCGTCTGGCTCCGCGCCCGCGCGCGCTGCGGTGACCAACGCGATCCGATCGTCTTCGTCCCCAAGAGCTACGTCGCACTCACGGTCTGGATCGACGGCGAGCGATTCGCGAGTCCGCTCACGTACCGCGAAGCGAGCGGCGTCCCGTGGCGGATCTATCCGCTCCCGAAGTCGTGTGAAGAGATCGTCGTCATCTTCCGCGCGTTCTCGCGCTACACGCAAGCTGGCTTGCCGGAGGTCCCGCGCGTCGGAGAGCACGCCGATTTCATGGCCGCGCTCCCGTCGCGCGATCTCGAACGCATCGTCACGGCCGTCGTCTTCCTGCTCGTCGCGCTTGTCGCCGCGTTCCTCGCGGTGGGGCGCCGCTACCGACGGCCGCTCGCCGCGATCATTTTGTACGGCCTGGGTATGGGCGCGTGGACGCTCTTCCACACCAAGTCGAAGCAGCTCTGGTTCCCGCACCTGTCCGTGTGGTTCGCGCTGTGGTGGGTCGCGGTGCCGTTGGCGTCCACCGGAGTCGTCGGGTTCGCGTACGCGATCTTCGGGCCCGGCCCGCGCCGGCTCCACGCCGTGCTCGCCGGCGGCCTCGCGGCGACGACGGTCGCGGCGCTCTTCTCGCTCGCGATCGGCGACGCCTTCGACCTCGTCTCCGCGCCGATCTTCCTCGTCGGGCGCGGCCTCGCGATCTTCGGGATCGTCGTGCTCCCGATCAGCCTCGGTCTCCGCGCTCGGCGCGGGGATCGGGAGGCAGCGATCTTCCTCGCCGGGCTCACCGTCGCGTTCGTCGCGGTCGCGCACGACTTCGCGCTGTCGTTCCACCTCGTGTCGGGCCAAGAGACCTGG
>JAUHYN010001353.1 GCA_030426505.1 bacterium
CGAAGTGACTCGTGCGCAACGGGATGTCCGCGTCCGGCGCGTGGCGCGCGAGCCACCGCGCGACGGGGAGGCTCGCGAGGTCGCCGTCCCATACGATCCACGGGACCGCGTCCCACCTGCGCACCACGCCGTGTCGCGCGTCGCGCTCCGGGCTCGCGACCGCGACCCACGGCGCCGACGCCAGTTTGACGAGCCGCAGATCTCCGCCGGTCGGACGGATCGTACGCAACGCGATGTCCGCCACGTAGCGCGTCAGATCGACCGGCGCGGTCGACGCGTCGATCTCCAACGTCAGCCGCGGGTGCTCGGCGCTCAACGCGGCGAGGCGGGGCGCGACGAACGCGTCGGCGATCCCGGGCGGTACACTCAAACGAACAACGCCCTCGACCTCGTCCTTCGCGTTCGACGCCTCCCGCGTCAGCCGCGCGTGGGCCGCCTCCATCGCTTCCGCCGCGGGCAACAGCGCGTCGGCCGCTTCGAGGCGCACCAACCCCTGCCGAGTCCGGTCGAAGAGCTGCGTGTCGAGGCCCTCCTCGAACGACGAGAGGCGCCGACTCACCGTCGAGACGTCGAGGCCGAGGTGTCCCGCCGCGGCGCCGAGGCTCCCGTCGCGATAGGCGGCGAGGAACACGCGGACGTCATCCCAGCGGCCCTCTCGGAGGTCTTGCGTTTTCGCCATATCAGGTTGCATCGATCCAGATTTACCGGCGATTCCGCAAGACCTAGATTTCGAACATGAACTCGAAGCCAGCCCTCCACGTCGTCCTCGGTGCGGGTCAGATCGGCCCGCGGGTCGCGGAGCGCCTCCTCGCGCAGGGGCATCGCGTCCGCATCGTCCGCAAGAGCGCGGCGGGGACTCCGCGCCCGGGCCTCGAATGGCGTCACGGCGACATCCGCGACCTCGCGTTCGCCGAGGAGGCGACGCGCGGCGCCGACGTCGTCTACGACTGCATGAACCCGCCCTACCACAAGTGGCCCGAGCTGCTCCTCCCGATCGCGCGCGGCGCACTCCACGGCGCGGCGAAGGCGAACGCACGCCTGGTCGCGCTCGACAGCCTGTATATGTATGGGCGCCCGACCGGCCCGATGCGGGAGGACACGCCGATGAACCCGTGCAGCAAGAAGGGCGCGCTGCGGGCCGAGCTCTCGGATCTGAGGACCGACGCGCACGCGCGTGGTGACGTCCGCGTGGCGATCGGGCGCGCGAGCGACTTCTTCGGGGCCGACCTCCCGCTGTCGAGCTTCTCGAGCCGCTTCTTCGATCGCATCCAAGCGGGCCGACCCGCCGAGTGCATCGGCGACCCGGACATGCCGCACGCGTACACGTACGTGGAGGACGTCGCGCGGGGGCTCGTGACGCTCGGTACGCACGAAGCGGCGCTCGGTCGCGTCTGGCACCTGCCCACGCCTCCCGCCGAGAGCACGCGCGCGCTCGTAGCGCGGGTCGGGGCGGCGCTGGGGATCGAAGCCGAGACCGCGCGCGTCCCGATGTTCGTCATTCGTGCGCTCGGGCTGTTCATCCCGTTCATGCGCGAGCTCCCGGAGATGGCGTACCAGTGGGAGGTCCCGTTCGAAGTCGATGACCGGCGCTTCGTCGAGGCGTTCGGGTGGTCGGCGACGCCGATCGAAGAGGCCGTGGAAGCGACCGCTGCGTGGGCGCGGCGACGCCGCGCGGCGTAGCGCTGCCACGGGATCGCCACGGGTCGTCCTCGCGATCTCCAGACCGCTCCGTCACGATGACTTCGTGCCGGCCACGCTCGTCCACCCGCTGTTCGCGCTGCCCTTCCGTCGCCTCGGTTTCGAGACGTCGGCGCTCGTGATGGGCGCGATGGCCCCCGACGTCGCGTACGTCGTGGGCGCGCCGTGGTGGGGCCAGCACCACGTCACCGGCATCTTCGCGTTCTCGCTCCCCGTCGGGCTCGTCGCGCTGTGGCTGTACCACCGGATCATCGCGCCGGCGTGGGGGGTGGAGGACACGTTCTCGTTCGGACCACCGTCGCGCGCGCTCGCGTTGATCGCGGCGGTGATCGTGGGCGCCGCGACGCACGTCTTCGTCGACGGCTTCACGCACTACTACGGGTGGGGCGTCGCCGAGCTCCCGCTCCTTCGGCACCGTGTGTT
>JAUHYN010001354.1 GCA_030426505.1 bacterium
GAGTTCACGTTCGAGCTCCGAGATCGTGCCCGCCGTCGAGGCGTCCTCGGCGGTCTCCATCGCGACCGCCTCGGGGCGCTTGGTCGGTTCGCCGAGCGTGACGAGGGCGAAGCGCTTGTCGTGCCCGACCTCGAACTGCTCCACCGTGAGGTCCAGGGTCTCGGGCCCGTTCGGGCCGTCGACTTCGATGCGCGGGACCCGGACCATGCCCTCCTCGCGCTCGGCCGCGCGGAGCGCTCCGACGATCGCGCCGTGCGCGTCCGCCTTGAACATGGAGACGAAGTCCGTCGAGATGCGTCGCTTGCCGATCGCGAGGTAGCGCTCCGCGCCCGCGAAGCAATCGACGACTTCGCGCTTCTCGTCGAGCAGGAAGCTCGGCGGCATGTAGCGGTCACACAGCGCGTCGTACGCTTCGAGCGTCGGTGAGCGCTGCGGCTTCGTCACCGGTTTGGGGCGCGGCGGGGTGCGGAACTGGGTCGGGAGCGTCGCCCGGACGCGGCGCGGGCGCGCCCGGTAGATGCGGAGGCGCTCTTCGAGCGCGGTGAAGTCGTCGTCGAGGAGGGCGGTGGCCTCGCTCGGCCCCAGCATCATCAGCCCGCCCGGCGCGAGCGCGAATCGGAGGTACGAGAGTGCGCGGCGCTGGCCGTCGGTCTTGAGATAGATGAGCAGGTTGCGGCACGTGACCGCGTCCATGTTCGTGAACGGCGCGTCGTGCAGCAGGTCGTGTTGCGCGAACACGACGCGGCGGCGCAGGCTCCCGACCACGCGATAGCGACCGTCGGGGAGGCGTTCGAAGAAGCGGTCGAGCTGGTTCTGACGGACGTCTTCCAGATCCGCCGCCGGGTAGACGCCGGCCATCGCGCGCTCGAGCGAGCCCGGGTGGATGTCCGTCGCGAACACCTTCACGTTCGGGATGCGGCCGAGCTTCTCCGCCGCTTCGGTCGCGGTGATTGCGAGTGTGTACGCCTCTTGGCCTGTCGCGCAGCCGGCGGACCAGATGCGGAGCTCGTCGGTCGCGCCGCGCTCCTTCATGCGCTCCGCGAGGAGGTCGCCGAGGCGTTGGAAGCACTCGCGGTCGCGGAAGAAGCGGGTGACGCCGATGAGGACGTCTTCGTAGATCAGGCGCAGCTCGTCGGTGTCGGTCAGCGACTCGCTGATGTACGCGTCGAGCGATTGGTTCGTGAGTTCGGCGCGGCGCGTGAGGCGGCGAATGAGCGTCGAACGTTTGTAGAGGCTGAAGTCGGTGTCGTAGCGCTCGCGCAGCGCCTTGAGCAGGCTCTCGATGGGGAGGCTGTCGTCGATCTCGAGCTCCTCGTCGTCGAGGTGACCGAGGCGGCGGAGGAGCGCCGCCGGCATCTCTTCGGGCGCGAGCACGGAGTCGACGACGCCGGTGTCGAGCGCGCTCTTCGGCATCCCGCCGAACGCGGCGGTCGCGCGGCTCTCGACGAGCACGAACCCGCCGCAGTTGTGGACGACGCGTACGCCGCGCGCGCCGTCGCTTCCGGTGCCCGAGAGGATGACCGCGCCCGCTTCCTTTCCTCGCGCGCGTCCGAGTGATTCGAGGAAGCGATCGATCGGGAGGTGGACGAGCTCTTCGGGATCCGTGTCGGCGAGCGCGAGGTGGTTGTCGACGAGGATGAGCTGTTTGGCGGGCGGGATGAGATAGATGTGATTCGGTTGGACTTCGACGCCGTCCTCTACGACCTCGACAGCGAGGTCGGTACATCGTCTGAGCAGCTTGTCCATCATGGACTTGAAACGCGGGGACAGATGCTGGACGACGACGAACGCGAGTCCGCTCTCTGCGGGCACCGCGCCGAAGAATCGTTGCAACGATTCGAGCCCGCCCGCAGACGCGCCGATGCCGACGATGGGAAACGAGGACACCTCCCAAGAAGTTACCAGGTGGATCGCGTCGCGGGCAGTTCTCGTATTTCGCCGGAGGCCAGAACGCGCCGCGATCAGGCGCGATATGCGTAGACGGTGTACTCGTACAGACCGTAGTCGTGGCGAAATGCCACATGACGTCCGACGATCGGCAGGAGTGCCACGGCGAGCGCGTCCATCGACACGTGAAAGAGATCGTCGCGCTCCCAGTCGACGAGCTTCGACATCACG
>JAUHYN010001355.1 GCA_030426505.1 bacterium
TTCCGGCCGCCCTCATGGACGGCAGCCCGCTGCGCGGCCACCCGTACCTCGTGAAGTTCGTGATCGAGGGCGAAGACGGCGGCACTTGGTACGCGGACTTCGCGACCGGGACCGTCGCGCGCGAGGGCGGCCTCGTCGACGTCATCGTGCGCGCCGGGCCGCGCGACTTCATGGCCGTCATCGAGGGGCGCATGAGCCCGCAAGACGGCTTGCTCACGGGGCGCCTCCACCTCGCGGGCGACGTCGCGAAGATCTCGAGTCTCATGAAGGTGCTCGCCCATGCCTGAAGAGACGCACACCGGGATGTGGGCCATCCACTCGACGAAGGACCACAAGCCGCTCATGCGCGGCTGGGCGAACAGCAAGTCCGAGGCGGAAGAGGTGCTCGCGCGCATCCAGGCGTCGGACCCGGAGCCCGAGGACGAGTACTGGATCCTCGAGATGTCCGAGGTCGAGGTGGACAACTTCCGCCTCACCGAAATGCTCAACGACCTCATCTGATCGATCGACCGAGAAGGAATCACGAAAATGCCGACCAACATCCAAGACCGCGGACTGAGCCGAGCGCTCCAGCAGATCGTCAGCGACCGGACGACCGGCGCGCCGAACCTGAAGATCGACGAAGCGCTGATGAACAACCTGATCCTCGAGGTGGCGGACTCCCCGTTCGTCTCGCGCGGTCAGGTCGAGAAGCGACTGCGTGACGCCGGCAGCCCGGCCGAGAAGTTGAAGGTGGTGCAGGACGGCCTCGACGCGACCGAGACCAAGGACCTGCAGACGATGCTCGCGGAGCCCGCGTTCGCGAAGATGCTCGAGCCGGCGGCGGCGAACTTCCTCAAGGCGGTCATCGGCGCCGAGCCTCTGAACCCGAGCCTGTTCGGCGCGGGCGGCGCCGCGCCGGTCGACTCCGCGACGGTGACGCCCCAGGCGAAGGCCGCGGTCGCGCAGATGAAGGAGCTCGTGAAGAGCGGGCAGATCAAGAAGTACTACGACGCGGCGATCGGCATCGGCGACGCCGCGCTGAAGGACAAGGCGATCGCGCTCTTCGAGGCGCTCCCGACGGTCCACTCCGCGACGACCGCGGACGAGATGGTCGCGCTCGGCCTGTGGACGACGAAGCCGCGCGGCATCGAGAAGATGCAAACGTCGGCGCGTTACCTCCCCGGCCGTCAGCTGATCGTGCCCGCGAAGGTGAACACGGACCTGCGCTCGGGGCGTGACTTCCTCGCGTGGGACGACAACGGCGTCGAGGCGCTCACGTATCGCGCGACGCTCGTCAGCGAGAACGCCGACAACTTCCTCGTGAAGATCGACGGCAAGGACGAGCCGATCGAGGTGAAGAAGGAGACGGTCTACGCGCGGAACCAGCCCCACATCATCGAGGGCAAGAACGTGCGTATCGGCTCGAAGACCGCGAACTACGAGGACAAGTTCCTCAAGGCGAAGGTCTGCGAGGCGGCGATCAAGATGGACGACCTCGTGGGTCGCCTCGACTTCACGAAGCGACAGGCCGCGCCGCAGGGCGGCGGGCTGCTCTCGATGTTCAGCCGCCGCAACGACCCGGCGGAGGAGTCCGCGGGCATTCAGCGTCAGTGCGTCGGGATCATCCACGACGTCATCGACATGAAGTACCGCACCTCGGGCGCGCGCAACGATCCGGGGCGCGCGGACACGTCCGACGCCGGCCGCCTCGCGGTGAAGGGCATCGGCGTGTGCAACGAGCAGGCGGCCGTGATGGGCGCGCTGCTCACGCCGTTCCAGGACCTCATCGGCTTCGACTTCGCGATGATGTCGGGCGGCGTGTACCGCAACACGAACCGCAGCGGTTCGATGCAGGAGCAGTACAACACCTTCAAGCGCTCGGCCCACGGCTGGATCCAGGTCACGTACCGCCCGTCGATGGAGATGCGCATCATCGACCGCACCTGGCAGCAGAAGGACAAGCCCGCCGACCTCGCGTACTCGCCCGGCGGCGACCGCTTCCCGAGCGGCTACCAGGGCGGCATCCCGCTCGCGGCCATCGAGCCGACCGACGTGGTGATGGACGGGTCGGTGACCGTCGAGACGTTCGACCGCCAGTTCGGTCAGGCCGGCGTCGACGACCGCACGAACCACATG
>JAUHYN010000193.1 GCA_030426505.1 bacterium
ACTCGCGCCCGCGCTCGCCGCCGCCGAGCGCCCGCTCGTGATCGCGGGGCCGATGTCGGCGCGCGCGGAGTCGGTCGCGACGCTCGCGGCCGCGGTCGGTGCCCCACTCGTAGCCGACGTCGCGAGTCAGCTCCGCCGCGAGGGCGCGATCGGCTCGGCCGACGTGGTCCTCGGGCGCGCCGAGCTGGCGCCGGATCTCATCGTGCGCTTCGGCGCGCCGCCCACGTCGACCGCGTGGCCCAAGTTCTTCGCTCGCTACCGCGATGTCCCAACCTACGTCGTCGATCGCACCGCGGCGAGCGAGCCCTTCGGAGGCGCGCGCGAAGTGATCGTGGGCGACGTCGAGCGGACCGCCGCAACGCTGCTCGACGCGGGGCCGTACGACGCCGCGGCGAAGCGAGCGTGGCGTGCGCGGTGGGTCGAGGCGGAGGTCGCAGTGCGCGATCGGATCGCCGCGCTGCCGTGGTCCGAGGCGACCGTGGCGCGGGCGCTGTCTTCGAGGTTGCCCGCCGACGGCGCGGTGGTCGCGGGGAACAGCCTCGCGATCCGGCACCTCGATCTCTACGCGGAGCCCTTCGCGCAACCTGTCTTGCATCAGCGCGGCGTCAACGGCATCGACGGATTCCTCGCGGGGACTGCGGGGGCTGCGAGCGCCCACGAAGGGCCGGTCGCGGCGCTGATCGGGGACGTCACGTTCGCGCACGACGTCGGCGCGCTCGCGCTCCTCGCGCGGGCGTCGCGGCCGACCGTCGTCGTGGTCATCGACAACGGCGGCGGACGAATCTTCGAGATGCTCCCGCTGATGCAGACCGATCCACCGCCGGCGGTGTTCGAACACTTCGTCACGCCGCCCGAGGTCGACGTCGAGCGCGCTGCTTCGGCGTTCGGCGTCGCGTACCAACGCGCCGAGGACGAGGGCGCGCTCCACGCCGCGCTCGACCACGCGTTCGCGAAGGACGCCGCGACGGTGGTCCACGCGATCGTCCCGCCCAGCGACGCCGCGCCACGCCTCCGTGCGCTGCGCGAGGAGCTCGGATCGTGAGCGCGAAGGCTTGGCTCCTCGCGTCGCGGCCGGCGACGCTCACCGCCGCGGTCGCGCCGGTCGCGGTCGGGACCGCGGTCGCGATCGCGGAGGGCGGCGTGCGGTGGCCCGCGGCGCTGTCCGCGCTGTTCGGCGCAATGGCGATCCAGATCGGCACCAACTTCGCGAACGACGTCTTCGACTACGAGAAGGGCGCCGACACCGAAGAGCGCCTCGGCCCTACGCGCGCCGTCGCGGCGGGGCTGCTCTCGCCCGGAGCGGTTCGCGTGGGGATGATCGTCGCGTTCCTGTTCGCGACGTTGTGCGGCGTCCACCTGACCTGGGTCGCCGGTCCGTGGATCGTGCTGATCGGCGTGCTCTCGATCGCGAGCGGGATCCTGTACACCGCCGGGCCGTATCCGCTCGCGTACGTGGGGCTCGGTGACGTGTTCGTGATCGTGTTCTTCGGGTTCGTGGCGGTGATGGGGACCGCGTTCGTACAGACCGACGCGCTCACGTTGCGGAGCGCGCTCGCGAGCGTCCCGGTCGGCGCGCTCGCGACGGCGATCCTCGCGGTGAACAACCTCCGCGACCGGCACCAGGACGTCCACGCGAACAAGCGCACGCTCGCGGTGCGCTTCGGCGGCGGCTTCGCGCGCGCGGAGTGGGCGGTACTCGTCGTCGCGGCCTACGCGACCCCGGTCGTGATGTTCGCGCTAGGGCTCGTCGACGCGTGGGCCCTCGCGCCGCTCGTCACGCTCCCGGTCGCCGTGAAGATCTGGGGCATCGTGCGCCGCGAGGAGGGGCTGCCGCTCAACGGCGCGCTCGCCACCACCGCCAAGCTGCTCCTCGTCTTCTCCGTGCTCTTCGCCGTCGGGATCGCCGTGTGAGGATTCGCCGCGTCGAGTTCGGACCCGAGTCGTGGCGCGCGCCCGTCGGCGCCGAGAATGCGAAGCAACGGTTCGACACGCGACGCGGCTGGCGCGTCACGATCGAGGCGGAGGACCGCGTGGGGGTCGGCGTCGCCGCGCCGCTCGAGGGCTACGCGCCCGACACCCTCGACGAGGCCCGCGCCGCGCTCGACGCCGTCGCGCTCGCGGGGGCCGAACTCCCGCGAGGTGTCGACGATCTCCGCGCGATCCTCGCACCGATCGACGTCCCCAGCGCGCGCTTCGCGATCGAGACCGCGCTCCTCGCGCTGATGCCGGATCCGTGGGGCGCGCCCGAACGCACCTTCGAGGTCGCTCACCTCGTGGACCCGTTCGACCCCGGTTCACTGGGCGCCGCGATCGCGCGCGGCGCGAACACGGTGAAGATGAAGATCGGTCGCGCCGGCCGCCTCGACGAAGAACTCGCCGCGATCCGCCGCGCCGCCGAGCGCGTCCGGGTCCGGGTCGACGCCAACGGCACGCTGCGCGCAGAGGACGCGCCGCGCTTCGCGGGCCTGCCGGTGGAGTTCGTGGAGGAGCCGGGAGTCGCATTGCCTGAATGCCGCGTCGCTTTGGACGAATCCCTCCGCGACCCGTCCGGCCTCGCGGCGTGTGCGCGACCGGAGGTCGTCGCGATCGTGCTCAAGCCGATGGTGTTGGGCGGGCTCGTGGCGTGCCTCGACCTCGCGGGGCGCGCCCCGGGCGTCGCGGCGATCGCGAGCCACACGTTCGACGGCCCGATCATGAGCGCGGCGAACGTCCGCCTCGCGTCGCTGCTCCCCGTGAGCCCGTACGCGCACGGGCTCGGGGGTCTCACTTCGCCGTGATGCGCTCGAGCGCGCGCCGGTACGCCGGATCGAGCGGGGTCGCGACGAACGCCTTGGGATCGATCGACACGTGGACCGTCTCGCCGATCGCCACCACCTCGTCGCCGCGCCACACGCGGTAGCGCACGACGGCGCGCTTCTCGGCGAGCTCGGCCTCCGCCAGCTCGACCTCGATCGGATCCCCGAAGCGGAGCGGCTTCAGGAAGTCCGCCTCCGCGTGGACGAGCGGCGCGGCCCACGCCTTGGCGCGGAGGGCCGCGGGGAGGGCGGCTTCGGTGTCCGCGAGGAACTCGGCGTACGCGTCGTGGAAATACTCGAAGTAGCGCGCGAAGAAGATGATCCCCGCCGCATCGATGTCCTGGAAGCGAACCGTCCGCCCGTAGGCAAAGGGGGTCTTTTCGGCGGCGAGCAGCGCGTCGCGATTCATCGCTCGCGAGTTTGCACGATGCCGCCTTTGGACTAAAAGCGCCGCATGTCCCAGGTGGCCGAGAAGACCGGGGTGCTGCTGATCAACCTCGGCACGCCGAAGTCCCCCGAGCCGGGCGACGTCCGGGTGTACCTGCGTGAGTTCCTCAGCGACCCGCGCGTCATCGACATCAACCCGATCGGGCGGTGGGCGCTCCTCAACTTCGCGATCCTGCCGTTCCGCCCGAAGGCGTCCGGCGAGGCGTACTCGAAGGTGTGGACGGAGCGCGGCTCGCCGCTGCTGTTCCACAGCGAAGACCTCCGCGATCGCGTGGCCGAGAAGCTCGGCGACGACTACGAGGTCGTCCTCGCGATGCGCTACGGAGAGCCCTCGATCCCCTCGGCCGTGGAGAAGCTCGCGCACTACGAGCGCATCGTCGTGCTCCCGCTCTTCCCGCAGTACTCGTCGGCGGCGAGCGGGTCGGCGGTCGAGCGCTTCTTCGAGGTGATGGGCCAGCGCTGGAACGTGCCGTTCATCGACACGGTGCCGCCGTTCTACGATCACCCGAGCTTCATCGACGCGTTCGTTCAGGTGTCGAAGCCGGTGCTCGACGACTTCGGCGCGGACTACGTGTTGTTCAGCTACCACGGGCTCCCCGAGCGCCACATGCACAAGAGCGATCCGACCGGCTCGCACTGCCTCGCGTCCGACGGCTGTTGCGACGCCATCGTCGACGCGAACAAGTTTTGCTACCGCGCACAGTGCTTCGAGACGACGCGCCTGTTGGTGGAGCGGCTCGGACTCTCCGCGGAGGAGCACAGTGTGTCGTTCCAGTCGCGCCTCGGGCGCACGCCGTGGATCAAGCCGTACACGGACGTCGTCCTCGACGAACTCGCCGCCGCCGGGAAGAAGCGCCTCGCGGTGTTCTCACCCGCGTTCGTCGCCGACTGCCTCGAGACCCTCGAGGAGCTGCAGATCCGCGCAAAGGAGCAGTTCGTGGAGGCGGGCGGCGAGGATCTGAAGCTCATCCCGTCGCTCAACGCGCACCCGCGCTGGGTCGACGCGGTGTGCGAGCTGATTCAAGAGCACAAGAGCCGCTGACTTCAGCGCACGAACTCCAGCTCCACCTCTTCCGCTTCCCGGTCGAAGCGTGTCCCGTCGAAGCGAAGGTCCACCCACTGTGGGACGCCCGCGCGGCGGTGCGCGATCGCGAGGCGCGCGCCGCGCCAGGCGTCGGCGGCGAGCGGGGGCATGGTCGCGAGCACCAGCACGGTGTCCGCCGCCGAGAGCAGCTCGCGATCGAGATCCACGTGCGCGAGGACGCGGTCGGGCGCGAGGTCCATGAGGCCGGGCGCGTCCGCGCGGACGGCGCAGTCGACGGTCGCGATCACGGTCTGCACGCGGTCGCGGTCGATGCTGCGCGGGCAGCGGTCGGTGACGATCAGCGCCTCATCCGAAGGCGCGGCGCGGAGCGCGAGGGGGAGGGCGGCGAGCGGCGCGGCGTCCGGCACTTCGGTCGCGCCGGTGAAGATTCGACTCCAGCTCACGCCGTGAACCACGCCGAGCAAGCGCGCGGTGGTCTCCGCTACGGAGGCGAGCGGCGTATGCACGACGGTCTCGACGCCGCGCCGCGCGGCCGCGACGGCGGCGTTGAGCGCGAGCTGCGACTTCCCCGCGCCGACTTCGCCGACGACGAGGTGAAGGCCCGGCCACAAATCGAGGCCGAGTTCGAGGAGCGTGAGTGCGTTGTGTTCGTTGGCGGCGCGCTTCGCGAGCGTCTCGAGGCCCTCGTCGATCACGGGCGGATGATCGAGGAGCCTCGCGATCGCGTCAAACCCGGTTCAGACCGGCTGGCCGACCATCGAGTGCAGCGCGGCGCGGGCGCGACCGAACTCCTGCTCGAGGGCGGGGAGGACGTCGGCGCAGTCCGCCACGGCGTGACGGCGCGCGAGATCCTCGATGCGCTTCGCCTCGTCGGCGACGCACACGACGCCCATGTTGGCGCTCGATCCCTTGAGCTGGTGCGCGGTGCGCCCGAGGGCGTCCTCGTCGGCGGCGATCAACGCCTCCTTCAGCTCGGCGAGGCGCTCTTCGGCGTCTTCGACATAGATGTCCACGAGCTCTCGGAGAAACTCTTCGTCGCCGCCGGAGGCGTCGTCGAGTCGGGCTCGATCGATCACGGGTCGGTCCATCGCTCCTTCAGTTCGGCCTCTGGAAGCCAAAGTTGAGGTGGCCGCGGCGCATCACCCACAACATCGCCGCGCCCATCAGGAGCAGCGCCCACACCTCCGGTTCGGGGGTCCCGGTCAGGCCGAGCATGTCGTTCGGTTGGGCGAGCGGGGAGGCGTCGGTGGACGTCCTCCGGTCGAAGCGATCGTCGCCTTTCTCGGCGAGATCGAGGGCTTGGTGCTGCCGGTCCATCACGAGCACGATCATCGAGGAATACGGCGTGACGATCTTGGCGCGCGTCGCCACCCGGTGGATCCGATCGAGGACGTTTCGATCCGAGACGTCCTGCGTCTGGATCGCCCCACGCACGAACTGGCGCGCCGCGATCGGATCGAGGCGCTCGGACTCGCCCTCCCCGGGAGCCACGCTCCAGACGTAGCCGCCGCCGAAGCCGATGAACGCGTCGGTGCGGGACTCCGCGAGGGCGAAGTGCGCGAACACGTCCTCGACGCGCGTGGTGATCCCACCGGCGCTCTTCTGGATCGCTTCGGTGACCGCGTCGTCGTAGCCCATCGCGACGCGCCCGCCGAGGTGGACGAACCACAGCGGGGCGGCGCCGCCGTACGCGAGGTCGCCGTCCTCTTCGAGTTCGATGCGGCCGGCGTCCGTGAGGAACAGGACGGCGTCGTAGCAGTCGATGCCGGTCTTGCCGAAGGGGCACGCGAGGTCGGCGTCCTCCGCGAGCGCGACGGCTTGGCGGAGCATCGAGGCCGTGGACTGTCCGCCGTAGAAGATCTCCGACGTGGCGTCATACGCGTTCGCGTCGTCGATGCGACTGGGCACTTCGCCGCGCGACGGCGCGGACGTGAGGTACACGTCGACGTTGGCGCGCGGGTAGATCTCCTCGCGCAGCCAATCGAAGGTCTCGACGAGCTCGTCGTCGACCTCGTGCATCGAGTAGGACCTGTCGACGACGACCGCGTAGTTGCGTCCGCCGCGCGGGAGGCGCGCGGCGTCCTCGAGCGGCGTCGCGACGACCTGCATCCCGCCCACCGCGAACGCGCGCGCGACGCGGTCCGGGACGTGACCTTCGACGACGTCCTGCGCCCACGCGTCCTCGCCGTCGGTCGCCTCGCCGCGCACGGTGCGGACGGTGTCGTCGTCCCAGAACACGTTGCGGGCCTCGAGGAGGCGGGGGAGCGGCCAACCTTCGGCGACCGGAAGCGTGCGGTAGGTGAGCCAGAGGTGCATGCGGCGGGGGGCGTCGTCGCGCTTCGCGGGGATCGGGAAGACGCGGAGGCGGTACTGCTGCGGGCCCACCTGCTCGAGCAGCGCGGGGTCGACGCGCCGACGGACTTCGGCCTCGTAGACCCGCTGCGCGGCGCCGCGGGGCGACACGCGGAACTCGAACGCGTCGCCCTTGTCCGGCGCGCGCTCGTTGAGCCACAGGCCGGTGACGACCGCGGTGTCGGGGAGCGTGAAGTAGTAGAGGATCTCGATGTCCTCGTAGGTGCGGTTCTCGTAGACCTCGAACAGCTCGATGTCGGCGGCGAAGTCGTCCTGCCGCACGGTGATGGATTGCGAGACGAGGTGGACGGCGCGCTCGTCGATGTCGAGGAGGTTCGCGGGGACGTCCACGCGCTCGAACGTCGCGTTGAGGGCGTCCTTCAGCTCGGCGCGCTCGCCGCGTTGGATCGACTCGTCGAAGAACTCGGCATACTGGCGCTCGGAGCGTTGAACGTCGCCTTCGTCGCCGTTGTAGAGGAAGGGCGCGACGACGTCCTCGAACGCCTCCTGCGCGCGCTCGGCGCAGCCCTCGCACGCCGAAGGCAAGACGTCGCGGTACATGTCGCGAATCACCACGAGGCCGCCCTTGGCGGTGAGGTAGCGGTAGCGCGCCAGGTGGGCGTCGACGAGGTGGTCGCGGATCGTGTCGGCGTCGCCGAGGCGCTCCTTCAGTTCGACGGCGGAGGTCGGCGGGGTGGCGAGGCGCGCGAGGGTCTCGGGGCCGCGGCGGCCCGGGGAACCGCCGAGCACGACGGCGGCGGTGACGATCGCGGCGACGGTCGTGGTCGCGACGGTGACGATCGCGCGGACGCCGCGCTCGTCGTCGATCGCGGCGCGCATCAACGCGGCGAGCCCGCGGTAGTGGCACAGGATGAACGCGAACGGCAGCGCGAGGATCAGCGTGCTGCTGCACGCGAAGAAGAAGACCGCGACGAGCGACATGAACACGTCGTAGCAGTCGGCGCGGGAGAGCGCGCGGCCGACGTCGACGATGAAGCTCCCGTCGAAGACCGCGCCGATGATCGTCGCGGCGAGCGGGAACACGAAGAACATCAGGATGACCGCGACGTACGCGGCGACGAGGACGCCGATCGTCTGCCCGGCGAGGAGCAGGCGGCTCTTGCGCTCGGGGCCCATCCACAGCAGGGCGGCGTGCGCGCAGGTGCCCACGATCAGCGCCCAGAACAGGAGCGTGGTCGGTCCGTTGAGTTGGCGGAAGAGGAACACGCGCGCCATCGACAGTAGGAGCACCGGCGCCTCGACGGCGTAGAGGAGGTGGATGAGCTTCGTGGGCTCGCGTCGGAACCGGAAGATGCCGGCGGTGAGCGCGGCTCCCGGCACGATGAAGATCAGCGTCAGGAAGACCGCGAAGCTCTTCGGCATGTCGTCGAGGTCGCGGAAGAAGCTGTTGCTCCCGAGGATCAGCGGGACGAGGCCGAAGTAGACGAGCGCGCCGAACAGCGCGTTCCAAGACCAGAACACGAGGTGGAAGAGGGGGCGGTGGAGGCGGCTAACGACGGACGAGCTCATGACGATTCCTTTCGAGTTGAGCGGCGAGATCGGCGGAGACGACGCGGTAGACGTCGGCGGGGTCGGTGGCGTCATCGACGAGCGCGCTGACGAGCACCCAGCGCCGCCCGCGGTCGAGGACGCCGGAGAGGATGCGGTCGAGCGCGTGACCCGTGGTGCGCCCGGAGGACTGGAACCAGAAGACGGCGGTCTGCTGGCCCTCGAGCTGCGCGACGCGGAACACGTGGTCCGCGTCGACCGCCACGTCTTCGATACGCTCGATGCGGTGACCGCTCGCCGCGAGACACAGCTCGGGCGGGTGGTGTGCGCGCCACGCGCGGCTGTCGACGAGGATCAGGCTGAGCGCGCGGCCTTCGAAGTCGCCGGCGTACTTCGTCGCGCCCGACGCGCCGAAGCGCGAGAAGAGGTCGGTCTCCTCGGCCGTCAACGCGACCTGCGCGAGGCCGAGGCTCGCCGGCGCGGCAGCGGCGACGTCGTCGACGAAGCCGGTCTTCGCGCGCTCGGAGTGAAACGCGATCGTGAGCGCGGCGGTGGCGGCGAGCGCGTAGCGCGCGAAAGGGGAGGGCGCGCGCGTTGGGCGCGTCTTCGCGGGGGCGCCGCCGCGGAGCGCGAACCAGCTCGCGATGCCGGCGAGGAGGAAGCCGAGGATCCCGAGTGGCTCGTGGATGACCTGCGCGACGCGGGGGAGGTCGGCGGCGACCGCGACGATCGTGACGATCGTGATGCGCACGATGTTCGCCGCGACGAGCGCGGCGCAGTGGAACGCGCCGACGACGAGGAAGCGCGCGCCGAGCGGGCGCTTCGCGAGGACGGTCGCGCCGAGGAAGAACAGCGCGCCGGTCCACAGCCCGCGGATGCCGCTGCACGGGACGTCCACGTGCGCGACGCCGTTCTCGAGGACGAGGATGGTCTCGCTCGAGACGTGCTCGATGCCGAGGGCGGTGAGGATCGCGGACGCCGCGTCGGCGCTGACGGCGCGGAGGACGAAGCCGGCGTACGCGTCGAGGTGCGCGCCGAATGGGAGCAGCCCCATCAACAGGAGCGCGACGGGAGCGCCGCGGCGCCACGCGGCGTCGGTGGCGTAGAGGCCGAAGAGCCCGTACGTCCCGACGCCGAACATCGAAGCCGCGAGGATGCTGAGGTCGAGCCAGCGCTCCGCCGCGAGGAAGCCGAGCGCAGAGGCGACGACGAGCGCGAAAGGGAGCGGCGCGAGCGCGGGAGCCGCGGTGAGGCGCGCCGCGATCCCCGCGCGGTGCCGCCACCCGGTGCGCGCGAGGAGCGCGGCCGCGCCGACGGCCAACACGAGCTGGAACGGCTCGGCGGCGAGGCGGCGGCCCCACCACGCGAGCGGCTTGGCGAAGGCGGCGAGCCACAGCGCGACGAGGCTCAGGTTGAAGGCCACCTCGCGCGTCGTCTGGGTCCCTCGGGGCACGTACCGAAGTTACGGGCGGCGTGTGGGGTGGCCGTCGCCGCGCGGCGGCGGCGTGTGGGAGAAGTCGTGGCGAACTGATGGCAGCCCGGGAGCCGGGGCGTCAGTCGGTGAGGAGGTGCCCGTACGGCAGGAACGGGGTCGTCGTGGGCGGTCCGTCCGCCTGGCGGAACACGGGGGCGCCGGCGCCGAGGCGCACGATGGAGGCGGACCGGGTGCCGTAGCCCCAGGCGGGGACGTGGACGGTGACATCGTCAAAGCCGCCGCCGTCGACCTGGAGTGCGAGGAGGCGGATCAACGCGTCGTCGTCGGGGGGCGCGTGGATCGCCTCGAGCTTCTCGGCGAGGCGCGCTTCGCGCTGGGTCGGCGCGGCGCCGAAGCTCCGCTCGGTGATGACGTGGACGCCCGGCTCGAGCGGGCGCGCGTGCGTCCGTTCGCCGTCGCCCCACACGAGGTACGCGGCGTCGGCGTCGGCCATGACGAGGTGGAAGCCGTTCTCGCCGCCGCCGTCGATCCGCCGCATCGCTTCGTACGAGGCGCGCGCGCTGCCGTGCGCGAGGGCGTCGACGACGAGGCGGCCGCGGCTGGGGCGCGCGGCGTCGACGAACGCTTGGTGCCGATTCGTGATGCCCACGAACACGCCGCGCCGGTTCACGCCCATCCACGTGCCGAGCGCGACCTCGTCCCGCGGCGCGACGATGTCCGTGTCGGGCCACGCGAACGGCGGGCGCGCCGGACGGTCGAGCTTCTCGTCGCGGTTCGCGGCGACGACGAGCGGGGCTTCGTCCCAGACGCGCGTGAAGA
>JAUHYN010001356.1 GCA_030426505.1 bacterium
ATCACGAGGAACACGAAGCCGACGTCGCGCGTCTCCTTCACGGCGTTGCGGAAGCGGACGATCGACAGCGCGCCGACCAGCGAGAACGCGCGCGCGAGGTTCGAGCCGATGATCAGCATGATGATCGCGACGATCATCCCGAGGAGGACGAGCGTCTGCGTGTACGACTGCGAGTACGAGGTCCCGCGGTGGGTCGCGCGGTAGGTGACGGCGACGAGGGACGACAGCGCGAAGCTCAGGACGAGGACGATCGCGACATCCGCGAGCGTGAACGCGCTCGTCAGATCCTGGAAGCGCTCCATCTCCTTCAGTAGCTCGTCCACTCAGACCCCTTCCTCGGCGCGCTCGGCGCTCCGTTCGATACGCTGCAACCGCGCCAGCCCCAAGCAGTATTTACTGACGCGCGTCAGCGAACAGTCGTTGCGCGCCAACATGCGCGTCACCCAGAGCGGGACCGCCTCGTCGGCCTTCACCTCCAGGATGACCTGCGACGGGGGCGCGAAGAGGTGGTCGGGGAGCCCGCCGAACAAGCCGCGCTCCGGGCCGCGCACGGAGAGCGCGCGGTCGAAGGTGACGCGGAGGCCGGGCTCGTACGGACCGCCGATCCACGCTTCGCGGAGGTACGAGATCACACACGCGGGGCGTAGCCGGAGGACGCGCGCGAGGTAGTCGATCTCCGAGATCACCTCTCGGTCGGCGGGGTCGTCCGTCTCGATCGTCTGTCGGCGCGCGACCAGCTCGGTCGCTTCTCGCAGCGTGGTGCGGATGCGGCGCTTCTGCACGGTGCGGTTGATGCGCTGCTTGATCTCGAGCGCGACGCGATCGTCGGGCGACTCGGCGGCGAGCCCGTACGTCCGGATGCGGACCTTGCGGCGGTACTTGATGCCCTCGACCTTCGAGCGGAAGCACGCGAAGTCCGGCGAGTCGTAGTACAGGCTCGTCACGCGGTAGACACCGCCCGCGCCGTAGGGGTCGAGCACCATGTTCTCGGCGAGCGTCTCGGCGAGGCGCTTCGCGACGGCGTCGTCGATCACGTACTTGAGTTCGAACCGATTGAAGCGGCGCTTCAAGGCAGCACCTCGATCCGCACCGCGTCGCGCCCGCGCTTCTTCGGGAAGCGGAGCTCGATGAGCTGCGGGAAGCGGGTGTCCGGGGCGACGAAGGTGAAGGGCGCGTCGGTCGTGGTCTCGCCTTTCGTGCGCGCCTTGCCGACCCGAGCGCGGACCTTCACCTTCCCGCCGTCGTCCGTGCCGCGGTAATGCACGACGATCCTACCGGGATCCTCCGCGGAGCGGCGCACGAGATACGCGAACTTCTCGTCGACGTGGCCTCGGTCAGTGGGGCTGATGATCCCGTACGGGCGCCCCTCGACCAGCGCGTCCGCGAGCGCGGGGTGGCGGTGCAGGACGTCCTGCACGAGCTTCCGCTCCTCGGGTTCGAGGCGCCCGCGCGCGCCGGCCTCGAGCTCGATGGTGATCTGCCACGCGGCGTCGAGCGGCGGCGTCTCCGCGGCCCACGCGAAGAACGCGATCGTCAGCGCGCCGACGAGCACGAGGTAGAGGAAGCCGACGCTCGGGCGCATCATCGCGGCGCCCCCATCAGCGTGGTGATGCGCGCGTCGAGATCGGTCCAGGCGTCGAGTCGGAGGAGGTCGCGGCGAATGGTGTCGAGGCGCCCGGCGGCGGGCCAGGTCGTGGAGGCGCGCGCTTCGAGGCGCGTCCGGCTCGCGCGGCGCACCACGCGGAGGCAGTCGACCGCGTGGACGTCCTCGGCGTCGATCGCGCTGGGGGCGTCGTAGTGGACGTCGCGTCGGTTCGTACGGAGAGCGGTCTTCGTGCGGTACACGAGCGTGCGCGTGACGCGCGCCGAGGACGCGTTCTTCGCGAGCACGCCGACCTTGGCGCCGACGATCGCGCTCCCGAGGACGCGGATATTCGACTCCTCGCCGGCGGAGATCGCGTTGTTCGTGCAGTGGACGAGGAGCGAGTCCGTGACGCGGAGGTCCGCGTTCATCAGGTCGAGGCACTCGTCGCCCGCGCCGAGCACGACGAGCCCTCGAATGTCCGCGTTGGTGTGTTCGAGATCCACGGCGTCGGTCGAGGCGCGGACGACCG
>JAUHYN010000194.1 GCA_030426505.1 bacterium
GAACTTGGTGGTTGAGACCGTGAAGCTGATCGCCGGCGGGGTCTCGATGATCCTGGAGGGCTTGGGATCGACCCAGGCGAAGTCGCGGGCACCTGCATCGACCAGCATGTGGGTGATGCACCGGAACCCGTCGGGCGCGGGCATCGATGCGGCGATGGTCACGGGCATCCAGGCGCTCGTTCAGTTCTCGCCGTTCACGATCACGACGGTGGTCCGCGAGGATCCGGTGGAGCTCGCGAACAGCGGCATCGACACCCGGTGCTTCATCCAGAGCGTGGTGCCGCTGTCGGCGACGCCGCCGAACGCGTGCGTGCCGCAGCCGACGATCGCGGATCTGTTGCCGCCGGCCGGCGTGCCCGATGCGTGGCAGAACGTGACGCCGGGGACGGTGCTCTCGTTCCAGGTGAACGCGCTGAACCAGGGCACCGGCGGCCCGTGCGCCCCGGCGGCCCCGTCGCCGCAGCAGTTCTCCGCGTTCATCGACGTGGTGGCGGACGGCGTCACCGTGGTCGACACGCGCGACGTCATCATCATCGTCCCGGCCGCGCCGCCGGGTGGATCGAATTGACCGAGGCGCGAGCGCGCGATCAGATCTTCAGCTCGACCTGGAGGTAGACGATCGTCGGGTCGGGCGTCGGTGCGCCCTGCGCCGCCGTGACCGCGAAGCCGCGGCGCCACAGGTGCGCGAAGCCGGCCTCGAGGCGCGCGTTGTCGGGGAACACGTCGTACTGCACGCGGACCTCGATCTGTTCGCCGAGCACGGCGCCCGAGCGGCCCGTCGGGTCGCGGTAGCCGCTGCCGATCCAGGCGTCTTCCGCTTCGGCGAGCGCGAACGAGCGGAGCGTCGCGATGACCTTCACCGGATCGAGCGGGCGCGCGAAGAGGCGCACGCCGGGCGTCGCGAGGTTCGCGCGGTTGAACGCGAGGTAGATCATCGTCGGCCCGTACTCGGGGCGCGGGACGCCGTAGAGGCGATCGAAGCGCGCGCTGGTGTCGTCGTTCGGGTCGCCGTCGCCCGTCGCGTACTCGAAGAGCAGCGTGACGCTCGGCTTCGCCCACACGTCGAACGTGTAGCCGGCCGACGTGTGGAGGAACGCAGCGCGATGATCGAGCCCCTCCGCCGAGCCGAACTGGAACGCGGCTTCGATCTCGAAGTGTCCGTCGCCCGGCGCGGGGCGGCGCACGAAGCGGAAGCCGGGCGTGAGGAGATCGCGGCGCCCGCCGGGGTTCGAGTCGTGGCGGCCGAAGAGGAAGGTCTCGACGTCCACGTCCTCGAGCGGGCGCTTCACGTACAGGCCCCAGAAGATCGCGTCGAAGTTCTCGGTGTCGAACACGAGGCGGTTGTCGACGAGATCTTCGCGCTCGGTCGGCTTGCGGCGGACGGGGAGGCTCGCGAACGCGTCGACGATGTACTTGGGCGTGACGTAGTGCGCGTGGATCCCGGTGAACGCATTGATCGTCGCGCGGTAGCGATTGCGCGCGATGAAGCGGCGGCTGCCGAGGTCCATCGTGAAGCGACCGAGGAGAACGGAGAGTTGGTGCGCGTCGGTCTTGCCGTCGAACGCGACGTACGCCTGGAGGATGTCGAGCGGGTTCACGAACGCGGTGTCGAGCGGGGTGTCGTCGTCGGCGGCGTAGGCGCGGATGTCGACGAGCTCGCCGCCCACGCGGAGCGCGGGGGACAGCTTGGCTTCGGCGAAGACGCCGGTGCGGAGCGTGAGGACATGGTCGGAGCCCGCGAGGCCATCGCGGAACTGGTCGGCGAGGTACTCGTAGCGGGACTGGTTGTGGGCCTCCAGCGTGAGCCAGTCGGGGACGTGATCGGAGAGCCGGAAGGGGTCGGCGCTCGCGGTCGCCGGGGCGGCGAGGGCGAGCAGGGCGATCGCAGTCGCGATGTATCGGGGGTTCAGCTTTGCGTAAGGTATCGGCGCTAGGCTCTCGCTATGAGCAGACACGATCTCCCGGAAGGCCTCCTGCATGACCTCGTCCGTATCATCGATGCACCCACGCGTCGGCGGTTTCTCGGTATGGCCGCCGGAGCGGCGCTCGTCCCGCTCATCGGGTGCGGTTCGGACGGTTCGGGCGGGCCCTGCGACGAGATCCCCGACGAGACGGAGGGCCCGTATCCCGGCGACGGGACGAACGGACCCAACGTCCTGACCGAGTCTGGAATCGTCCGGAGCGACATCCGCTCGAGCTTCGGAGCGCTCAGCGGCACCGCGGCCGGCGTGCCGCTCACGCTCGAGTTGATGTTGGTCGACGCGGGCGACGCGACGTGCGCGGCGCTCTCGGGGCTCGCGGTCTACGCGTGGCACTGCACGAAGGACGGCGGCTACTCGCTGTACTCGAGCGGCGTCACCGACCAGAACTTCCTGCGCGGCGTGCAAGAGTCCGACGCCGACGGCGTCGTGCGGTTCACGACGATCTTCCCCGGCTGCTACGACGGGCGCTGGCCGCACGTCCACTTCGAGGTCTTCGCGGGCCTGTCGGCGGCGACGTCGGGGGACGCGGCGCTGAAGACCTCGCAGCTCGCGTTCCCGGAGGACGCATGCAGCGACGCGTACGCGGCGAGCGGCTACGAGTCGAGCGTTTCGAATCTGTCGCGCGTCTCGCTCGACAGTGACGGCATCTTCCGCGACGGCTACGACAACCAACTCGCGACGGTGACCGGCGACGCGAGCAGCGGGTTCGTGGCGTCGCTCGTGGTCAGCGTCGACCCCTGAGTCCGTATGTCGCGCGTGGTGCTGATCCTCGAGGACGACGCGGAGCTGGGCGCCCAGCTCGTGCGCCACCTCGACCGGGCCGGCCTCGAGGCGCGTTGGCTCGAAGACGCCGACGGCCTCGACGTCGAGGTGATGCGCGACGTGGCGTTGGTGGTGCTCGATCTGATGCTCCCGTCGCGGCACGGGTTCGATCTGCTCGCGGAGCTCCGCACGTTCTCGGACGTGCCCGTGTTGATCCTGACCGCGCGCAACCAGACCGCCGACAAAGTGCGCAGCTACCGGCTCGGCGCGGACGACTACATGACCAAGCCGTTCTGGCCGGAGGTCTTCGTCGAGCGCGTGCGCGCGCGGCTGCGTCGCCCGTCGCTCGAGCGTGACGGGCGGCTGGTAGTGGGCGCGCTCGCGATCGATCGCGAAGCGCGACAGGCGACGATCGACGATGCGCCCCTCACGCTCACGCGCGCGGAGTTCGACATCCTCGTGATGCTCGCCGAGCGCAAGGGCGCGGCGGTCACGCGGCGCGCGCTCGTGGAGCGCGTGTTGGATCCGGACGGGGAGGGCAACGAGCGCACGCTCGACGTCCACGTGTCGCGCCTGCGGAAGAAGCTCGGCGCGACCGACCTGATCGAGACGGTCTGGGGCATCGGCTACCGCGTGAAGGCGGCGCCGTGAAGATCCGCGCGCGCGCCGTGACCACGCTCGCCGCGAGCCTCCCGATGATCGCGGGGCTCGTCGCCTGGGACACCTACGCACAGCGCGTCGCGGCGCGCGAGGAACTCGCGCAGTTCACCGGACACCTCATGGCCGCGCCGGGGTGGGTCGAGCGGTGCGAGGTGGCGCCCGAGACGTGGCGCGGGGGTGGACCGCCCGGAGGCGGTCCGGGCGAGCGCGGCCCGCCCGGTCCGCGCGGTCCGGGCGATCGCGGTCCGCGCGGTCCCGGCGATCGCGGTCCACCCGATCTTGGCGATCGCGGTCCGCCCCGCGACGGCACCGCCCGCCAGCCCCGCCCGCACCGGCGGCCGGCGGTCTACTTCGCCTACGGCGCGGACCTCGCGCCGCACCACCCGGACGCGCCCGCGCTCCCCGCCGAGGCGCGCGCCGCACTCGACGCGGTGGGCCGGTACGTCGTCGACACGTCGTGGTTCGGCGACACGGTCCGGGTGGTGCTCCCCGTCGCGGGCGGCGACCGCTGCGCGTACGTGCTCGCCGAAGGGACGACCGAGCCGTGGCTCGGCGGCGTGCTCCCGCCCACGAAGGCGTGGCTGCTCCCGTTCGTCGCGCTGCTCGCGGCGGTGTTGATCGCGACGGGCCCGATCGTCGCGCGGCTGCGGCGACTCACCGCGGCGGTCGAGGCGTCCGTGGGCTCCGGCTACGCCACGCGCGTCCAGGTCGACGGCGACGACGAGGTCGCGGATCTCGCGCGCGCGTTCGACGGCGCGGCCGAGGCGGTGGCGCGCCGCGAAGCCGCGCTCCGCGACTTCCTCGCGAACACGGCGCACGACGTCCTCGTCCCGCTCACGGTCCTGCAGGGCCACCTCTCGGAGCTCGCGGAGCGCGAGGGCGCGGAGGTCGTCGCGAAGGCGATGAACGAAGCGCACTACGTCGGCGCGCTCGTCCACAACCTCCAGATCGCCGCCAAGCTCGACATCGAGGACACCGCCACGTTCGCGTCGGTGGATCTCGCGGGCGTGGTCGAGCGCGTGTGGGGCCGCCACCAACCGATCGCTCGCGCGCGCAACGTCGCGATCGAGCGCGCCACCCCCGACGAACCGCTGCTCGTCCGCGGCGATGTCACGATGCTCGAGCAGGCCGTCGGCAACGTCGTCTACAACGCCATTCGCCATAACCACGCGGGCGGGCACGTCGCGGTCACGCTCGACGTCGACGGCGACTCATTCGTCCTCACCGTCCTCGACGACGGCCCCGGCATCCCGCCGGATCAGCTCGCCGACATCACGCAGCGCGGCGTCCGAGGCTCCGGCGCGCGCACGCGCGGAACGCCGGGGTGGGGCATCGGCCTCGACATCACGCGGCGGGTCGTCGAGCGCCACGCCTTCGCGCTCGACATCGAGCCGGGCGATCCCGAGGGCCTCTGCGTGCGGTTCCGCGGGCCGCGGACACGTCAGCCGGAGAACGCGATGAACAACGTGAACACCGGCCCGCGCGCCTGACTCCGCACGCCGAGGCCCGCGAGGCTCACCTGCGCGGAGCCGCCGACCAGCCAGCGGTCCACCGGCGACACGCCGAGCTCCATGATGGTCGACGTGAACGAAGTGCCGTTCGTCTGCCCCGCCGGGTTCTCCACGCGCTCGGCGTCCGCGGTGTCGAGCGCGTGCCGACCGCCGAGGCGCAAGACACCTTGCATTCGCCACCACCGCGCGCCCGCCTCCGCGCGCCAATCGAACAGCGCGTCGTAGCCACCGAAGCGCTGGACCCAACCGACGCCGGCCGAGGTCCACGCGTTCGTCCAGGCCCAGCCGACCTCGGCGCGCCCGACGACGTCGAAGACGCCGGGCCCGGCGCGGAGCTGGGCGACCGTCGCGCCGTCTTCGCCGGCGAGCGGCGCGATCGGATCGCGTGAGGCGATGGGCACGCCCAGCCACCCCTCGACGGCGAACGCGCCGCCGCTCCCGAAGCGCAGCGCGGTGTAGCGGAGCCCGGCGCGCGCGTCGCCCGGGCGAACGAGCGAGCGCTTCTGATCGCCTTCGATCGCGAACCACCGCGCGACGTCCCAGCTCAACAGCAACGTGAGATCGCTCCCCAACCCGACTTCGCCGAAGAGCGCGCTGGTCAGTTCGCGGTAGCCGCGGATCGGCGCGGTGGCCCCGGCGCCGTCCGTGTAGCGCGCGCCGAGCAGGAGCCGCGTCGAGGCCTTCGCGTAGACGTCACCCGCGGCGGGGGCCCACGGGCCGGCGCGCGCGACGCCGGGCACGGCGAGGGCGAGGAGGGTACAGAGAGCGATGCGCTTCATGGTGGGCTTACCGGCGCCCGGGGCGGGTCGCGTGACCGCGGCGGCCAAAGTTCGGACCGGCGCGGCCAGGTGCGCGGTATCCAGAGCGATGCCGTCCGTGTCCGCCCCGGTGATCGCTGCGATCGTCCCGCCCGAGCGGCTGAGGGAGGCGCCCCTCCCGGACGCGACGCCAGCCCCCGGGACCCGCTGGTCGGACGGCGTGGTGTTCGACGTCTGGCGCTTCGTGCTCGACCGCGGAGGGAGCCCGTTCGATCCGGCTGCGCGCAACACCCTCGATGGCCTCGGCCTCTACGGATTCGCGCTCCAGACCGCGCCGACCGGGATGGCCGCGGTGGACACCGGCGCGCGCCTCTTTCCGCTGATCTCCGACCGCGGCGGGTGGCGCCGCGAGGGCGACCTCCTCTCGTGGCACACCGCTTCGCCGGCCGAAGATCCGGCGGTCGCCTCCGACGCCTCGACCGTCGCGCACTTCGCGGCCGGGATGGTCGCGCTGTGCGGCTCGGACGCCGTGCGCGAGGTGCGCCTGCGGTGGTCGTCGCCGCGTGGGTTGGATTGGCTCCGCGCGCTCGGGATCCACGTCCGCCTCGGGACCGACGACGACGCGATCGCGATCGGCGCGCTCAGCCGACCGCCGCGCGCGCACGCGGCGCTGCACGATCACCTCGTCGCTCAGGCCGACGCCGAGCTCCGCGGGCTCCCGAACGATCTGGTCGAGCTCGTCCGCCGCGCGATCGCGCAGGGCGCGACGCGGCCCCAGGATGCAGCGCGACGCCTCGCGCTCGCGCCTCGTACGCTGCGCCGCCGCCTCGCCGAAGCCGGGCGATCGTTCTCCGCGTTGGTCGACGAGCACCGCCGCGCGGAGGCGCGCCGCCTCGTCCGTCGCGGCGACGCGCTCGTGGAGATCGCCGACGCCCTCGAGTTCTCCGACGCCACCGCGCTCTCGCGTGCGTACCGGCGTTGGTACGGCGTCGCGCCGAGCCGAGACCGACGAGCTTGAAGGCTCACACGTCCGGCGGCGGCAGGAATTCGGGCGGCTCGCTCGAACCGCCACCGCCCGGCGGCGTCTGCGTCCCGCCCCCCGGGTTCGGCGCGGGGCCGCAGCGCTCGCACACCGCGTAGTCGATCGCGACGGGCGCGGTCGGCGCGTCGCAGAAGCGCACGGGGGTGGTCGCTTCGAGCTCCACGCGCGACGCGCCATGCTCCGCGACCACGGTGACCTGCGAAGTGTCCGGCGTGTCGCGGTCGAACGTGATCTCCACGCGGCCGTGCATTGTCTCCGCGAGGACCGTGCCCGATGCGGGGAGCGGGTGGCAGAGCGAGTGCTGGAGATCGCGGATCTCGAGGTTGTGGAGCACCGCGCCGTCGACCTCGGTGCGCACGTGGCCGTTCATCGCGACGAGGCGATCGGCGCCGTCGAGGATGAAGCAGCTGTCGATCGAGCGCCGCACCGAGTGACTCTGCCAGGTCCGCTCGTGTTCGAGCGACACCGCGAAGAACATGCGGCGGGCGTCGAGGCCGAGTGCGACGCGGCCGTCGACGAGCAGCTCGTGGTCGCCGCCGGGCTGGTCCTGCACGGCGAGGTGAATCTCGACCTCGAGGCCCTTCGCGCTGCACTGCGCGGCGTCGAGATCGATCGAGAGCGAGCCGCGGACGCGCCGGCCGGCGGGCGTCGTACAGTCGTGTTCGAGCGTGAGGCTCTCGCCGCCGAACGTGATGCTCCGCTGGCAGCGCGCGTTCGTGCTGAACAGCGAGAACCCGCCGGTGCCGAACCCGGAGGTGCCGAGGCGCGCGCCGAAGCCGTCGCGCACGAACTCGGCGATGTCGCCGAGGAGCTCCGGAGTCCGGGCGGCGGTGAGACCGGCCGACTGGATGTCGTAGTCGAGGCTCGGCGCGTGGGCCGGCTCGTCGGCGTCGATCGGTTCGCCGCCGCAGGCGACGAGGAGGAAGCAGAGCGCGAAGGTGCGTTTCATCGCGCCTCCGAAGAGCAATCGCCGGGCCGAGCCGCGCGAGTTGTCGGACCCGGCGCTCCCGCCCGGCGCGCTGTGAAGTCGACTGCGCGAGGGGACACGGCCGGAGCGGCAAGTCCGCCGGGGCGCGCGCGATTTCGCGTCGGGTGACCTGCCAAGTCGACTTGGCACCCGCGGAGCCCAGGCCCCGCTCAGTACGCGCGCAGCACGCTCACCGCGACGCCGAAGCCCAGCTCGCGGCCGGGCGCGATGCCGAGGCCCGCGTAGGTGTTGAGCTGGAAGGCGTCGAGGAGCAGGACGTGGAGGCCGAGGCCGAAGACGGTCGCGGCCTTGAGGTCACCGGGTTCGCGGAGCGCGTCGAGGTCTTGGTAGGCGGCGACGTCGTCGAAGATGCTGATCTTCACCGTGTCGCGCGACAGGGACACGCGGTACTCGACCGAAGCGCCGAGTGCGCGCTTGAGGAAGATGTCGTTGCCGAAGGTGGCGCGGAGGAAGCCGTCGCCGATCGACAGCTCGTCGTAGAAGAACGGCTTGCCGAAGATGTGGGCGCCGTTCACGCCGATGTGGAACTCGTCGTAGCCGAGCGCCCACATGTTCTCGTACTCGAGGAACAGCTTCGTGATCACGTTCGCGCGCGAGAGGTGACCGGCCGTGAGGTGGCGCCCGCGGAGCTGCAGGTGATGGCGGCGGTCGAGGCGGAGGTCGTCCCGGGCGAACTCGAAGTCGATCTCGCCGGTCGCGAAGATGCGGAGATCCTCGCGCTCGGTCTCCTCGACGAGCGGGACGACCTCTTCGCCTTCGACCGGATCGATGCCGAACAAGAAGCGCTCCTCCACGCCGACGCCGAGCGAGATCCGCATCGACGACGTCGCTTGCGCGGCGGCGTTCACTGAGGCGTCGAGCGGCGCGTAGTAGTAGTTCGCGACGTTCAGGTCTCGGCGGAGGCGCGCGAAGAGGTTCGCGTCGAGCCGGATGAACGTGGAGACGAACTCGCCGAACGGCGGCGAGTGCAGCTCGATCGCGGCCTGCATCCGCGAGAGGCCGATCGGGTTGCTCGAAGTGCTGATGTCGTCGTCGAGGCGGAAGCCGATGCGCGCCTCGGTGTCGAGGCGGTCGCCGGCGAAGACCAGGTCCGAGTCGTTGTACGCGACCTTCCCGTAGAAGCCGTCGGGGCTGCGAATGCCGACGCCGAGGCGCAGGCCATCGGTGCGGTCCGGGCGCTCGAGGTAGATGTGGAGCTCGTGCGGGGCGCCGGCCTTCAGCAGCTCGAGGCCTCGCAGCAGGCGCGGCTCCTCGATCTGCACGCCCGCGTGCGGGACGTCCTGGACCTTCACGACCTTGAACGTCGCCTTCGTGACGTCGGTCTCGCGCACCAACGCCTCGAGCTGTTGTTCGAGGAGCGCGCGGTTGAAGATGTCGCCCGGGAGCTTGATCGAGAGCTTCAACTCCAGCGTGCGCAAGGTGCCTTGCCGCATGAAGATGATCTTGTCGAGGCGCCCCTCCTCGACGTCGACGTACAGGTTGTCACCGGAGATCGTCGCGGTGACGGTCGCGAGGTCGTAGCCGGACGCGAGGAGGAAATCGAGCGTGCTCCGGGCGACTTCACGCGCGCGCCGCTTCGGCTTCTTCGCCGTCTTCTTGCGCGCCGCGTCCGAGAGGAAGATCGCGGTCTGGTACACCGCGTTGGGGAGCGCGACGTTCCCGCGGATGTGAATCGTATAGGCCTCCGCGCGCGGCGCGAGCGCCACGAACAACAAGACCCACGCGACGATCCGACCCCACATCCCTCGAAGACAGCAGCGCGCGACGCGAAGTCAGAGCCGAAGCCACGCCTCGATCAAGCGCGCGCCCGCGTCCTGACTCTTCTCCGGATGGAACTGCGTGCCCACCACGTTACCGGCCGTGACCGCAGCCACGAACACCTCGCCGTGCTCCGCGGTCGCGATTTCGAAGCCCGCCGCGGCGCGCGCGGCGTAGGAGTGGACGAAGTAGAACGCGGCGCCCGACGGGTTCGCCGCGAGCACCGGGTGCGTGGACGTCGTGTGGACGGGCGCCCAACCCATGTGGGGCCGCTTGAGGCCGCCGCCGACGGGGAGGAGCGTCACCGTCTCGTCGACGACCGCGAGGCCGCGTCGCCCGGGCGCCTCTTCGGACGCGGCGAACAACAGCTGCTGCCCGAGGCACACGCCGAGCACCGGGCGGCCGTCGCGACACACCTCGCGGAGCACTTCGAAGAGCCCACGCTCGACGAGGTGATCGACGGCCTGCCCGAACGCGCCCTGGCCGGGGATCGCGACGCGCTCGGCGCGCCGGATCGACTCCGGATCGCCGGAGACTTCCACGCTCGCGCCTCCGCGCTCGAGCGCACGCGCGAGCGAGCGGCGGTTGCCCATCTGGTAGTCGACGATCGTGACGTGCGGCGCAGGCATTCAGTCCTCGTCGGCGTCGAGCTCGTTGCCGCACGCGGGGCACACGCGGACGACGCCCGGGAGCGCTTCGCCGCAGAAGTAGCAGAACGGCTGGTCCGCGCCCTCGACGGCGTCCTCGGACGGCGCGGCGCCGGGGGAGGTCGTCGACCAGCCCACGGGGTTGGGGACGAGGTCGATCGCTTCGGAGTCGGAGCGGTGACGCGCGGGGAGGAGCCCCCGGGTGTCCCACCCTGCGGCTCGAGGCTCGAAGTCTTCGCCTCGTTGATCGCGCG
>JAUHYN010001357.1 GCA_030426505.1 bacterium
CGCCGTGTTCGCCGAGCTTGTCGAGCTTCGCCTCGGCGGTCGCGAGCTCGGCGTCGTTCTTCGCGGCGCGCGCGGCGTCGGCCCAGACCCACGCGGTCTCGGCGAGCGCGGCGCGCTGATAGGAGCGCTGCGCGAGCGCGAGCGCGCGGTTGGCTTCGCCGCGGGCGAGCGCGGCGCGCGCCTTCCAGACGAGCGCGGGCGCGTAGTCCGGAAACGCCTCGAGCGCGCGGTCGAAGCCGGCCTCGGCGCCCTCGTGGTCGCCGCGGTACCAGAAGATCTTCGCGGCCTCCACGATCACCCACGCGAACGCCTCTTTGTCGCGCGCGGCGCCGCCGGCCATGATCGCCTTCTTGAGGACGACGGTCGCGCCCTTGGCGTCGCCGGTCAGCCACATCAGGTACGCGGAGCGCGCGTACGACGGGAGGCTCGGCTTGAGGTCGAGCATGCGCTGCGCGTGTCGCGTGGCGCCTTCGAGGTCGCCGAGCTCGAGGAGCGCGTCGCTGAGCGTACCGAGGGCCATGATGTCGTCGGGGTCGCTCGAGAGGACCTGCTCCATGAGCGCCTTCGCCTCGGCGAAGCGGTGATCGTTCATGAGGACGAGGCCGCGGAGGTTCCGCGACAACGGGTTGTCGGGGAGGATGTCGAAGCCGATGTCGGCGCACGCGTTCGCGTTCTTGTAGAAGCCCGGGTCGCTCTCCTGGCGCGCCTTCTGGATCCACGCGCGCCCGAGGAGGATCCAGGGATCGAGCTTGTCGTCGTGGCGTTTGGCGACGTCCTGCAGGCGGCGGATCTTCTCGTCGACCGCGGTGGCCCCCGCGGGATCTTCGAGCGCGAGGCGCTGGAGGCCCGTGGGTCCCGTCTGAGTCTTCGGTCCGGCCTTCTGTTCTTCGACGGTGAGGACCTTGGTCGTCGTCGGCGCGTCTTCACACGCGGCGATCGCGGCGAGGGTGATCAAGAGGGGAGTCAGGTGCTTCATCGGGCTCTTCATGGGTGTTCGATGCGAAGTACGTAGCCTGGCCACCAAGCGCCCCCGCATCGATGACCAAGCTACGCGCTTCACACCATCGGTACGCGGGCCCACCCCGCTCGGATCGCCCGAAATCGCGCAGTTGGGGGACAGAAGACCGCCCGCCGAAAACGAAAGAGGCCGCGGTGAGGACGTCGTTCGTCCACACCGCGGCCCGGTTTCGAGTACAGACCGATGGGGTCAGGAGAGGATCAAGGCGTCGGGATGCCGTGGCCCTCGTCGAAGCCGCGGTGCGGCAGCGGCAGCCACGGGAAGCCCGCGAGGAACTCCTTGTCGTTGTAGTCGACGCCATCGCTGATCGCGAGCTGACCGCCGGCGAGGATGACCGAGAGCAGGACGTCGGTGACGTCGGCCTGCTCCTGGTCGGGGAACGCGCCGCCCGGGATGGGGCGACCGTTCGGGAAGCCGGACTCGACGCCCATGTCGAGGCGCAGCACGTCGCCGGTCTTCTCGAGCGGGATGCTGTGCGCGTTGGGCGACGGGATGTTGGTCAGGTTGATGATGTCGATGATGTCCGTGCGGTTCGACTTGAAGGGCGTCGGGTCCACACCGAGCGCGGCGTAGATGCCCACGGCCTCGGCGTCACGCACCACGACCGGGTTCAGGAAGTACGCACCGAAGTTCTGCACGTCGCGGCGCGGGTGCGTGCGGTTGTACTTGTCCTTGTCCTGCAGGCCGATCAGGGCCTCGTTCACGAGCGGGATGGCGAGGCGCGAGACGCGCACCCAGGGCCCGAAGTTGACGGTCTTGCCGCGCGCGTTGCGACGGATGGAGATCTTGCGACGGCTCGCGGCCGCCCAGATGCCGAGCGTGTTCTCGTTCGACGGGCCCGCGGCGACCGGGCCGCCGTTGAACTCGTCGACGTCGATCTCCATGGCGATCGAGTGGACGTTGTAGCCGGACACGCCGTCCTGGGCGACGCCCTTGGCGCGGATGTTCGCGAGGTCGAAGACGCCGCCGAGGTCGACGTAGAAGCCGTCGTCACGCGGGCCGGCCCAGATGCGGCCTTCGCCGAAGTCGAGCGTGTTCGTGAACTGCGCGGCGTACGCGTCGTCGTACTCGGTGCTCGCGGTGCCACCG
>JAUHYN010001358.1 GCA_030426505.1 bacterium
CTTCGCGGGCGGCGGCACGAACTCGTCCTGCAGCTTGTCGCGCGCGGCGTTGGACTCGATCCGACACGTGCCGGAGCCCGGCTTCTGCGTCGGCGGCGGCGCGTCTTCGACGGCCTTCTTCACCTTGTCGGGGACCTGGGCCTCGTACTGCGGGCGGGACATGTACGTCCGACGCGGGACGGAGTTCAGGCGCTGCGCGGCGGGGCGAGCTCTGGAAGCAAATCTCGAAAACATGGCGGACCTCCTGGTCCCCCGACGATGAGCAAGCGGCGTGCCCCGCGGCGGAGCCCGTGGACCGCGGCGAAACCGGTGTGACGGTTGCGGAACAGCGTGTGGAACGGTTTCAGGGGGCGCCGAGCTGCGCGGGTAGCGACAGAACACGGTCTGCGCTAACGGTACCCTCGGCATGGGGGGCCTCACGCGCATCGCCGGCCTCGCGTTCCTCGCGTCGACGGCGTGCCGGAGCGTGGTGATCACCGCCGCGAACGTGGACGCGCCGGTGCTGGTCGGGCCGGTGCGCCCCCCGCCGCGGTCGAAGCACGAGGTGCGGCGCCCCTCTCCGGTCAAGGCCGAGGTCGTCTCGGTCTTCGCGTCCGGTGGAGGCTCGACCGCGAGCGGCTACCACGAGAACACTTCGAGCAGCTACCAGGACTCCGAGGCCGCGCTCGACGCCGTGCTGCTCCCGAAGATGGGCGACTGCTACGGGTGCTGGATCGAGATCCGGAGGTTGGCGTTCTCGAGCTGGGCGACCATCACGTTCATCGGCTACATGAGCATGGTCGCGGACGTCGAGGCCGACGTGTTCCACGTGATCGGGACCGAGCCGTGAGCGCTCGCTGGCTGGCGGCGCTGGCGATCACCGCGACGACGTCCGCGTGTGTCGGGACGCGGGGCCGGGTCGTGTTCGACGAGCTGCGCTACCCCGCGTCGCTGTCTCCGTACTTGCGACCCGCCACCGACCCGGCTCCACCCGAGGTGCTCGGCAAGTTCCACATCGACGATCGCGCGTGGGGGATCCTGTATCGACAGATCGAGTTGAGCGGCGACGTCGACGTCTCCGAAGCGATCAACGCGGAGGTCGAGCGGCTCGGCGGCAATGGCGTCATCAACCTGCGCGTCACGCTCACGCAGTGCGCGATCGACGCGGTGTGGCTGTTGAACTTGATCCCGATGTGGCCGAGCTGCACGTCGATCGAGATCGACGGCGAAGTGGTGCGGTCGTCGTGAAGCGCTTCGCCGCGCTCCTCTTGGTCGCCGGGTGCGTGACATCGCGCCCGCTCACCGACGCCGAGCGCGCGATCCGCGTCGAGCGCGGCGGTAACGAGAAGACCGTCGAGCTCCGCGAGCGCTGCCGACCGGGCGCCGCGATCCCGAACGTCTCCGACGAACGTGCGGCGCGCCGCATCGCGATCGAGCACGGCGCGAACGTCGCGCAGGTCATCCACACCGCGAAGTCGACGTCGAACGACGGCGTCATCCGAACCTCGTCGTCGTCCTTCTTGGTGAGGCTGTGGTCGTGTCCCGAGGGCTGATCGCCGTCGCGCTCCTCACTGCGGGCTGCGGCTCGACGCGCGTCGCGTACGACTTCGAGCTCGAGCGCGTCGCCTCCCACACGCGCCGGTTCGGCGCGCCCGTCGCGACGAGCTCCACCGCGACCACGACGTACGCATCGACCGACCCCGTCGTGACCGGCCACGCCCAGTTCTCGTTCGACACGCCGATCGGCGCCAAGCACACGCTGATCGTGAGCGGCGGGAATCTGGAGTGGCACGTCGAGAACCTGCGCGACGAGCCCGTGTCGATCGGCTGGACGGAGCCCTACCGGCCGCGCATCGACTTCGGCGCGCGCGGCCATGACCTCGCGCTCGGGCAGACCTCGGACCTCGTCGCGCCGACGCTCGGTGATCCCTGCAAGTCGAGCGGGCTCGTCCCGCCGCTCGTCATCGCGCCGGGTGACACGGCCCGCCTCGAGTTCATGGCGCTCGATCGGATCTCGTGTCGCGTCATCGAGAACAAGAAGTTCGGTCTGCCGTCGGGCTCGAAGCCGTCGAGTCGCACGCACTACCTCACCGCGCGCCCCCTCTTCCCCGAGGACGTCTACACCGA
>JAUHYN010000195.1 GCA_030426505.1 bacterium
CATCACGATCGCCGAGCCGCCGAGCACCGGCGGCGGGACGGCGTAGTCCGACAGCGACTCGGTGCGCGCCTCGAGGCTGTGTTTGCGCGGCATCGCCGGATCCGCCGCGACGGTCGTGCTGTCCGGCGGCGGCATCGAACGCGAAGGCGCGACCGGCGGCGCGCTCGCGCGCGGCGCGTCGTCCTCGTCGAGCGCGCGGGACGGCGCCACCGGGACGTCGGCGCGCGCGCTCGTCGGCGGGTGCCCCATCGTGTCCTCGATGTCGTCGGCGTTCGGCGACGTCTCGGCCCGCGGCGCGGGATCGGGCGCGTCGTCGTCGTCCGGCGTGGGGAGGATCTCGGCGCGCACCGACGGAGCGATCGGCTCCGGTCGCGCGTCGATGTCGTCCGTGAGGTAGTCCTGTGCCTCCGGCGTCGGCGTCTCGGAGCGCGCGACGGGGCGCGGGCGCGGGCGGCCGCTCGGGCTCGGATCCGAAGAGGCGCTCCGCTCCGACGCGGTGGACACCCGCGGGCGACGCCGACGGTTCGTCGCCGGTGACGCCGCGAGCGAAGCGATCTCCGGCTCGACCACGGTGGCGCCCCGCGACGCGACCGGGACGCTCCCGGTCTCCGCGGGGTCGGGGATCGGATCGCCGGGGAGGATCGGGAACTCGCCGGTCTCGGCCTCGTCCTCCTCCCGAATGTGGATCTGCGCCGAGCCCGTGCGCGGCGGTTCGCCGAGCGGCGTGAACGCCTCGCCGAGGTTCAGGACCGGGTTCGGCGCGACGAGCGTCTTCTCGCCCGCGAGGATGCCCGGCGCCGCGCCGAGCGGGGCCACCGGGACCTCGCGCTCCTGCTCCTCGGCGCGCTCCGCGGCCTCGCCGAGCCGGTCGAGCGCGGCGAGCGCCTCGTCGAAGTGGTCGAGCTCGAGCCCCACGAACCCGCTGCGCGAGAAGACGACGATGACGTCGAGCTCGACGCGCCACGCCACGCCCGGCGCCTCCACCTCCACGGTGAACCGATCGCCCAGCTCGAAAGTGCGTCGCGTGCGCACGAGCGCGCGCCCCCGCCCGAGGTTCCCCGCGAGCTCTTGGAGGAAATGTGCGCAATCGAGAAAGCGAACGACGTTGTCCGCACCCAGCTGCGCAGGTCTGGTCGATCCGCTCGACATCTTGGACGCGATCGCGCGATATCCTACCCGGGTCTTCGCGACCTGTCGCCATCCTTGGCCCGCGTGTTGAAGCCGCACAGGGGCCCTGATAGCTTCCGATCCAGCTCGCGGGCGGCATTCGATTCGTCGTTGCGCTCTCGCCTTCGCCCGAGCCCGTTGTGCCGAAACCGGAAACCCAAGCCCCTTCGGGGTTTTATCGCTACACCGACGGACAGGGTCATACCCACGTCGTGGACCGCCTCGACGCGGTCCCGGAGGCGTTCCGCGCGAAGGCCGAGCGCGTGGAGGCGAAGGACCACGGGGGCGTGTTCGCCTTCGAGGACGGGCAGGGCCACACGCTGATCGCGGACTCGCTCGAGGCGATCCCGGCCGAGTTCCGAGAGGTCGCCAAGAAGATCGATCTCGACAGCGCGAAGGCCGCGGTCGCCAAGCTCGAAGCGAAGGCGTCCGCAGTGAAGGACGGCGGGCTCACGCAGGCGAAGCGCGCGCAGCGCGAGGTCGGCGACGTCGTTCCGTTCGTGAAGGACCTCGACATCCCGTCGATGATGTTCGGGGTCGGGCTCACGTTGACGTTCGTGCTGGTGATGTCGTTCGTGCGACGGACCGGTCGCGTGATCGCGAAGCTCGGGATGATCTTGCTGATCGTCGCGTTCGTCGCGGGCGCATACTTCGCGTGGATCCGACGCGTCGCCGGGCTGGGTGACAGCAAACTCGCGAGCCCCACCGCGATGATCGACGACGCGAAGAAGGCCGCCAAGCAGATGCAGGACAAGCTCGATTCCCAGCAACGAATGCTGAAGAAGATCGAGGCCAACGAGCGATGACCAAGAAGACGCCAGAAGAAGTCCGAAACGATCGCGAGAACGGTCGCGTTGTGATCAAGTGGGACGACGGCTCCGGCCGATCCTATCCCTACGATGATCTACGAAACGCCTGCCCGTGCGCCGGGTGCCGCGGGCACGCGCCGGGCGAGGTCGAGCCGCCGAACGTCTCGGGCGTGACGCTCACCCAGATCGCGGAGGTCGGCACGTACGCATTGCGCTTCGACTTCTCGGACGGACACAACACCGGGATCTACACCTGGACCTATTTGGAAGAGATCGGCCAGCCGCTCATCGCGTGAGGAACACCATGGCCAGTGCCAAGAAGACCAAGGACGACCACGTCTCGAAGATCATCGCGCTCCTCGACGAAGAGAGCGGCGAGCGGCGCACCGCGGCCGCGATCGTGCTCGGCGTGCTGGCGCTCGACGAGGCGCGTGTCCTCGACGCGCTCCGCAAGGCGACGCGCGAACGCGACGACCCGCGCCTGCGCGCGGCGGCGGCGGAGGCGATCGGAGAGATCGCGCCGAAGTCGATCGTCGACGATCTCAAGCCGCTCCTCGAGGACACCAACAAGACCGTGCGCGAGCGCGCGAAGAAGGTGCTCGCGTCGGGGAAGGGCGTCACGGAAGAGGACGTGGCGACGATGCTCGCCGGCGACGACAAGCAGAAGAGCAGCGCGATCGCGGTCCTCGGTGCGATGGGCACCAAGGCCGCCCAGGGCAAGATCATCGACGAGCTGCCGTCCGCGAGCCCCGCGATCCTCGACGCCGCGCGGCGCGCGCTGGTGCCGATCCTCGAGGGCCTCGAACCGGACGACGCGGCGCGGGCCGTGGAGCGCCTCGCGCGGATCGCCGAGAGTGACCTCGGCGAGAACGAGGATCTCGCGGTCACGATCGCGGAGCTGATCGGCGTCGTGAAGCACGAGGCGAGCGCGACGCCGCTGGTGAAGATCGCGGCCGCGCCGCTGTCGGATGAGGCGCGGATCCGCGCGCTGGAGTTGCTGCGGTCGATCGTGCAGGGGCGCAAGACTTCGGAGCGCGCGTACGAGACGCTGCTCGGCGTGATCGAGAGCGAGCGCACGCCGCCGGCGGTCATCGGGCCGGCCGCGGACACCCTCGTCCACATGGGCTTGCCGATCGCGCTCGAGCCGCGCGTGCGGAAGCTGGCGACCGGCGAGCGGACGCCCGTGCGGCGCTTCGCGATCCGCGCGCTCGGCGGCGTGGACATGGCACCCGCCGCGAAGGTGCTCGGCGAGGTCGTCGCGAAGGGCGACCCGACCGACCGCGAGCTCGCGCTCGAGGCCGCGCTCACCACGCCGAACGGGCGGACCGCGCTGACCAAGGTGCTCGCGGGCATGACGGACGCGGACAAGGCGCGGCAGATCGCCAACGGCCTCAAGACGCGCGCGACGGAGCTGATGCCGCCCACGCTCGCATTCCTCGAGGAGGCCGTGATCGACGCGGATGAGAACGTGGCGCCGGTGATCATCGATCTGTTGAAGCAGGTCGGGGGAGAGAGCGCGGGCCGCGTGAACGAGACGTTGTTCGATCGTGCGTCGAAGCTGAAGAAGCGCGGTCAGTACGGCGACGCGGTCGAGCTGTTCCGTCGCATCGTGCGCTCGAAGGACGATCCGGAGGCGCGGTTCCAGCTCGGCGTGTGCGAGCTGAAGACGTCGCGTCGGGTCCTCTCGCGCGGGAAGAAGTCGGACCCGTGCCTCACGACCTTCCACCGCCTGCTCGAGGCGCGCGACTTCCCGCTGCTGTCGCGGTTGCGGCAGGAGCCGATCCTCGGCGAGGAAGAGCTGTACTATCTCGGCTTCTCGATGGCGGAGGGCGACAACGCGGGGCAGGGCCTCGGCGGCGACATCCTCATGGCGATCGCGGAAGGTGAGAAGGACACGAAGCTGAGACGCATGGCGAAGAACAAGCTGGTCACGATGGGGTGGCTCGAATGAACGCGCGCGCGGGGAGGCCGGACACCTCGGTCGTCGATCTGCACCGGATCGCGGCGCCGATCGTGGTGAAGGATCTCGTGGGCCGGGGCTTCCTCGTCCCCGAGTCGCAGAAGGCGGCGGTGCCGCTCGCGGTGGGGACGACGGTGTCGGTCGGCGACACGATCAGCCTCGACGCGGGGAGCGAGGTCCGCATCGGAACCATCGCGCTCCAAGGCGGGCGCCGCGGGCGCGCGCACGCGTTCGTCCGGGAAGACGCGTTCAAGCCTTCGCCGGGGGTGGACGACGTGCCGCGCCTATTGATGGAGCTCAAGCGGGTGGAGCAGGAGATCGAGTCGCTCGGCAAGGATCCGCTCGAGACCTCGGAGCTGCCGTCCACGCCCTACAAGCGCTCGGTCGCGCGCGAGTTCGCGATGCTCAATCTGTCGAAGGACGACGCACGCACGCTCGACGAGGGCCTCGCGCGGCGCGAACGTGCGGTCGTGGTGTTCATCTCGGACGAGACCGCGTTCATCGCGACGAGTCGCGTGACGGTGCCGAAGCTGATCCTGTTGATGACCGCGGTGCGCCGCCCCGTGCAGCCACACCTGGTGGACGACGAAGTGATCGAAGCGCTCCTCGGGGAGGTCTACGGGGCTACAACGCCGCCCTGACCGCGGCTATGATGCCCGGCGATGGCGACGACCCTACCGGAGCTGTACGCGGAGGCCGAGGCGATGTTCGCGGCCGGGCGCTACGAGGACGCACTGCGTGAGTATCTCGCGGTCATCCAGGTGGCTCCGAAGTTCACGCGCGCGCGGTACCGCGTCGCCGACACGCTCCTGAACCTCGGCGACAAGGAGCGCGCGAAGGAGGTCTACAAGGGCCTCGCCTGGCACTACATCAAGGCCGGCTACCCGCTGCTCGGGCTGGTCGTCTGCAAGATGGTGCTCGCGCTCGATCCTTCCTACGACGACATGCTCTACATCCTCGCGGAGCTGTACTCGTCGGAGTCGGACCGCGTGGGCGACGTCGATCTCCCGGAGCCGCTCCCGCTCCCGGACGGCGCGCCGGCGCCGAACGTCCCGCCGCTCGAGGCGCCCTCGCTGTTGGAGACGGCGGCGAAGATCGCGGCGGACACGGACGCGATCACGGAGGTGCCCGCGCGCTTCCCGTTGATCCCGCTGTTCTCGCACCTCGCGGAGGACGCATTCATTCGCGTGCTCGGCAGCCTTCGCCTGAAGCGCCACACGAACGGAGAGCAGATCATCTCCGAGGGCGAGGCGGGCGACTCGTTCTTCATGCTCGCGGACGGCATCGTGATCGTGTCGAAGAAGGTGAAGGGGCAGGACACGGTCCTCGCGCACCTGCACCAAGGCGCGGTGTTCGGCGAGATGGCGCTGGTCTCGAACGCGCCGCGCGCGGCGACGGTGGTCGCGCAGGGCGACGTGGATCTGCTCGAGCTGTCGCGCCGTGATCTCGAAGAGCACGCGGGCGAGCTCGAGAGCGTGAAGCTCGCGCTGAAGAAGTTCACGCGCGGGCGCTTCCTCGCGAACCTCGCGGCGACGAGCCCGCTCTTCCGCCCGCTGTCGAAGCCGGACCGCCGCGCGCTGATGGCGAAGTTCAAGCCGCAGAAGGTCTTCCCGGACGACATCCTCATCGAAGAGGGCGAAGCCGGCCGCGGCCTCTACCTCATCCTCCGGGGCGAACACCGCGTCACGACCAAGGAGGGCGCCGGCGTCACCGAGCTCGCCCGCCTCCGCGGCGGCGACGTCTTCGGCGAGATCTCGCTCCTCCGCGCGCAGCCGACCAACGCCTCGGTGACCGCGACGTCGGTGGGCGAGGTGTTGTTCCTCCCGAAGGAGGACTTCCAGGAGATGCTCGCCAATCACCCCGAGGTGCGCGAGGCGCTCGACAAGATGTCCGACGACCGCCTGAAGAAGCGCGGTCAGCTCACGGGCGAGATCGCGATCGACGACGCGAGCGTCATGATCTGACGCGTGGCTAGGCCACCTTCTGCCAGATCGCCGACTGGTCTCCCTCGTAGACCAGCGTGTCTCCCTGCGTGAACCTCAGCTGGTACCGCACGAAGTACTGCTCCCGAATGTGCCGCACGCGCGTCGCGGTGCCTTCGAGGAGCATCGGTTGTCCGGGGCTCGCGAGCGCGGCGAAGCGGGCGTCGTGGATGCGTACGCCGTAGCCGATCCAGCCGTCGGCGTGGCGGAGGCCGAGCACGTAGTACGCGTGGACGAACCCCACCATGCCGGTCATGTGGACCATGAGGCCGCCCGAGACGTGGGCGGGGTGGCGCACCGGATCGTTGCGCTGCTCGCGGGTGAGCGGGAGCGAGGTGTCGGTCGGGAAGCGGGCGACGACGCGGCTGTTCGCTTCGTCGATCTCGACGATGTCGTCGATCAGGAGGCCGCCCGGGCCGTAGGGACAGTCCGCGACGAAGGCCGGATCCAGCGCCATGGCGGCGGACTATGCAGCACTTTTGGCGATCGACCAACCGCATCAAACATGCAATGACCGCTCGCATGGGGCCGTCCATCCCCACGCCGGATCCGGCCGTCGTGCGCGCGCTGTTGTCGCGGCGTGTCCACGTGGTGGCCGGCAAGGGTGGCGTCGGACGGACCACGATCGCCGCCGCGCTCGCGCACGAGCTCGCGCGCCAAGGCCACCGGACGCTCCTCCTCGAGGTCGACGCGCCGGACGACGCCGCGCGCGCGATGGGCGTTCAGCCGGCGGTCGATTCGCCGCGCGAAGCGTTCAACCACCTGTGGCTGTGCCGCATGACGCCGGCCGGATCGATGAAGGAGTACGCGCTCCTCGTCCTCAAGTTCAAGGCGCTCTACAACCTCGTGTTCGAGAACCGGCTGGTGAAGTACCTGCTGCGTTCGATCCCGTCGCTCGGCGAGTTCACGATGGTCGGCAAGGCCTGGTACCACGCCGAAGAGAAGCTCGAGGACGGCGCGCCCAAGTACGAGCGCATCGTGATCGACGCGCCCGCGACCGGTCACGCGATCACGTTCTTGAGCGTGGCGCGCACCGTCGCGAACGTCGTGCCCGCGGGCGTGATGCGCGACTTCGCGGAGAAGATGGCCGCGCTCCTCGAGTCGAAGGACGACGCGTGTCTGCACGTCGTCGCGCTCCCCGAGGAGATGCCGGTCAACGAGGGCCTCGACGTCCTGCGCATGGGCAAGGAGCGCGTCCGCATGGCGCCCGGGCTCGGCTTCGTGAATCGTGTCCTCGAGCAGCGCTTCGACGCCGCCGCGCTCGAGGTCGTCGACAAGCTCCCCGAGGCGTTCGCGCCGTTCGCCGAAGTCGCGAAGCTGAGGCGCGATCGCGAGCACTGGCAGTCCGAACACGCCGAGCGCTTCGCGCGCGACAGCGGGCTCCCCACGCTCGTGATCTGGGAGTCGAACACGCCCACGCCGGACGGGCGCTTCGACCTCGACCTCGTCGTCGATGCGATCGACGCCGCCGCCGAGATCGAGTCGCGGGAGGCGCAGGGTGGCTGAGCGCTCGCTCGCGGATCCGCTGGCGCGCGCGCGGTGCGTGGTGTGTGTCGGGCCGGGCGGCGTCGGGAAGACGTCGACGTCGGCGGCGCTCGCGATGGAGGGCGCGGCGCAGGGGCGTCGCACCGTGGTGCTCACGATCGATCCGGCGCGGCGCCTCGCGAACGCGTTGGGGATGCCGCAGATCGGGAACGTCGAGCGCGACGTGGACGCGGCCGCGTTCGAGGCCGTCGGGTTGCCGCCGCCGAAGGGGCGGATGACGGCGATGATGCTCGACATCAAGCAGACCTGGGACGACGTCGTCACGCGCTACCACCCGGACCCGGCGAAGAAGAAGAAGCTCCTCGAGAGCCGCATGTACGTGACGATGTCGACGGCGCTCGCCGGCTCGCAGGAGTACATGGCGATGGAGAAGCTCTACGAGCTGTCGTGCCGTGAGGACGACCCGCTCGATCTCATCGTGCTCGACACCCCGCCGTCGAACCACGCAATGGACTTCCTCGAAGCGCCGGCGCGGATGCTCAACGCGCTCGACAACGACGCGACCCGCTGGTTGCTCGAGCCGGCGCTCAACAAGAAGCGCATCTCCACGAAGCTGTTCGACGCGGGCTCGTCGTTCTTCCTTCGGACCATCTCGCGCTTCACCGGCGCGGAGCTGCTGCAGGAGCTCGCCGAGCTGCTCGCCGGGTTCTCGGGGATGTTCGACGGCTTCCGCGAGCGCGCGAAGGCGGTGCGTAAGATCCTCGAGGCGGAGGACACCACGTTCTTCGTGATCTCCACGCCGAACGCAGCGGGCGTGGACGCCGCGGCGCAGTTCTCGGAGCGGCTCACGTCGCAGGGGATCCGCGTCGGCGCGGCGGTTTTGAATCGCGCGGCCACGGATCCGTTCGCGGGGCGCGAGCGCCCGGACCGCGCTGCGCTCGAAGCCGCGGTGGAAGCGGCGGGCGGGACCGCCGCGCTGGCCGGCGCGCTCTACGACGAAGCCGAAGCGGCGTGGGCGCAGTCGAATGCGCACGACGAGGCGCGCGCGGCGCTCGAAGCGAAGGTCTCGCGGCCGGTGTTGCTGGTGCCGCAGCTCCGCCGCGACGTCCACGACCTCCTCGGGCTCGAGCAGCTGAGGCGTCACCTGTTCGGCGCGCCCGACTTGTCCGAGGAGCCGTAGTGTTCACGATGGGATCCATGCCCCACGTCCGCGCGCCCCTCGCGCTGCTCCTGTTGCTCCTCCCCACCGCCTGCCTCGACGACGAGCCCGGTACGAAGGACGATCTCGCGTGCGCGCGGATCGTCTCCGAGTACGAGGGCATGTACGGCGAGCGCTACGGCGACCACGCGCACCGCGACTTCGACCGGATCCTGGCCGCCGCGAAGCCCTACCTCGACGACGGCGATCCCTCCTGCCGCACGTTGCAGGGGATCCGCGATTCCATCCTCCGGGACCGCGGGCAGACCCCGCGGAAGGACCCGCTCGGGTCCCTGGGCGCCGGTCAGATCGTGCTGTTCGGGCTGGGGGTCCTGCTGATGCTGGTGTCGATGGGGACGAACGTCTGGATCATGGTCCTGGCGTTCCAGGAGAGCGTGGCGTGGGGGCTGGGGTGCCTGTTCGTCCCGTTCGTGTCGCTGATCTTCGTCATCCAGTACTGGCAGGAGAGCAAGCGGCCGTTCCTGATCGGCCTCGCGACGAGCGTGCTGGGCGTCCTCTGCTTCGCCGCTACGGCGGCGTGAGGCGGAAAAAAGACCGCGCGTCGGGCCGATTCCGAAACACTTTGCCTCCCTAAGTTGTCCACTTTTCGTAGCGGGCGTCCGAACAGCATAATGGCGGAAATGGTCCCGCGCGAAAGGACTCGTCGTTTGAAGAAGCTCCAACTGCTCCCCGTGGCGCTGCTCCTGGGGGCCTGCGCGACCACGAAGTCCACGTCCGTCGCCCAACCCCAGCAGGTGGCGATGGAGCCGATCCACGTCAAGGCCGAACAGGATCCGCTCACGGGCCTCGACGGTTACGACGCGGAGGCGCTCCTCGAGGTCGGCAACCGGCTGTACGCGAACGGCGATCACGACAAGGCGATCGAGGTCTACGACAAGCTCGTCGCCGAGTTCCCGGAGTCGAAGCACATCCCGTCGGCGCAGTACAACGCGGGCCTCGCGTACGAAGCGCTGGTCGAGTACGGCAAGTCGCTCGAGCGCTACGAGAGCATCATCGAACACCACCGCGACTCGAAGAGCTTCAAGGACGCGTACTTCAGGAAGTGCTTCGTGCTCGGGAAGCTCGAGCGCTGGGTCGACGTCGCCGACACGTTCTGGGCGATCCGCCACCTCGATGACCTCACGCCGATGGACGAGCTCGAAGCGCGCGTGGGGCAGGGCGTCGGGATGTTCATGCAGAAGGACTACGCGACGGCGGAGGTCGAGTTCATGAGCGCGATTCGCTTCTACGAGTCGCAGAGCAAGCTCGAGTACCTCCCGGCCGACTACTGGATCGGACAGTCGCGGTTCTACCTCGGTGAGATCTACGCGCGGGAGTTCGAGCGCACGAAGCTGTCGGCGCCGAAGGCCGACCAGGAGAAGTGGGTCGAGATGATGGGCAAGGAGCTCGAGGCGAAGTGCCAGCTCCTCATCCGCGCGCAGAACAACTTCATCCGCACCATCCGCGTGGGGCACGCCGGCTGGGCGACCGCGGCGGGCTTCAGGATCGGCAACCTCTACGAGAAGCTGTACGACGATCTCCTCGACGTCCCGGTGCCGCCCGACCTCGACGAGGAGGCGAAGAACGTCTACCTCGAAGAGCTCCGCAAGCGCGTGAGCGTCCTGGTGGTGAAGGCCATCAAGGTCTACGAGCAGTCGCTGCAGATGGCGCAGCGGGTCGGCGAGAAGAACGAGTGGGTCGACCAGACCAGCAAGTCGC